>NZ_JCACHA010000992.1:0-6304 GCF_059503625.1 Skermanella sp. | reverse complement strand
CGCTGTCGGCGTGGATCGAGATGAAGAGATCGGCTCCCGCCTCCCGCGCCACGGCGACGCGGTCGGCGAGCGGCAGGAAGATATCGTCGTCGCGCGTCAAGCTGACCGAAACGCCGCGAGTCCCGCGGAGCTTGCGCGCGATTTCCCGGGAGATATCGAGCGTGATCTCCTTCTCCAGCGTGCCGCGCACGCCGATTGCGCCCGGATCGTGACCGCCATGGCCGGGATCGATCACGACGAGACGGCGCTCCGGCCCTGAAGTCTCACGGCTGGGCTTGCGCGGCGGCGGCTCCCTCGTCGCGGCATCCGCCGTTCCCGGCATAAGGGACGATGCGAGCCCAAACGAGCCAAGGCCCAGCCCCATGCCGAGCAGAGGCGCATTCAGCGTCATTTGAAGCAGAAGCCTGCGCTTCATCCGATAAAACTACCCTAAATTCCGGTGAATGGCGGAATACACCTCGACCTTCAGTCTAGATGCTGTTGGTTAACTGTTAATTACGCGCCCTGGGGCTTGTCGAGTCCGGAGATCGTAGTCCGCCGTAATTTCCCTGCCCAGCGCCGCCCTCTCCGCGAAAGCGGCGGGATCGGAATATGCATGAAACGATAGGACGCATTTTCGACTTATGATATCTTGTTTGCAAGCGCGACTCGGATGAGAATAATCCTTTGACGATGTTGGAGGCGATCATGAAGGAAGCCTTGATCAGCATCATGCGTCAGGAGCAGGAAGCTCTGGAGGCCCGCATCGCCGAAGAGCGGCGGCGTGAGGCTCCGGACGACATGAGGCTCGATGCCATGCGGGAAGAAGCGACCGACCTGCAACGACAGCTCGAACGCTACGAAGACTGAACCGTGCTGACCGGTTCCGGGAAGCGGGGCCGGCTCCGCTCCCGACCGAAGTCCGTACGGCCTCGCTCCGGCGCGCCGTACGGACTTTTTATTGACACGCGCTGAACTTGGATTCTTGGCTACTGATTCATTAATGACCGGCTTTGCCGTCCATGCTACTGATGGCGGCGATACCACCATATGCGTGGTCGCTACCGGTATGGACCAGAGCCTTGTCAGGGATCACCCAGGATCCACCCTTCGGCGCCTATTCACCCTCGGGCTTCCAGCGCGCCATCATCAGGCTGACCCGCGCGGTTCCCGAAACGTGGCTCGGCAAGCGCATCGCCTTCGCCGCCCGGCGCCTGGCGCTGGCGGGACTGAAGTCGCCGCTCGACGTCGACGTATTCGGGCGGAAGGTCCGGGTGCATCCGGAAGACAATGTCTGCGAAAAGCGGGTCCTGTTCACCCCGCAGTTCTTCGATCCGGTCGAACTCCAGGTCCTGGCGGCAGCCGTCCGGGATGGCTTCACCTTCGTGGACCTGGGCGCCAATGTCGGTATCTACTCGCTGTTCGTCGCCGGGCTGGCTGGAAGGAATGCTCGAATCCTCGCGGTGGAGCCGCAGCCCGAAATCTACCGCCGGCTCTCCTTCAACGTCGCCGCCAACGATCTGGGGACCATCAAGACACTGCAATGCGCCGTCGCCGACCGTGACGGGACACTGGACCTGTTCATCGACCGCGGCAACCGGGGTCAGAGCAGCATCGCCATGGTCACGGGCGAGAAGGTCAGCGTCCAGTGCCGGTCCCTGGAGAGCGTGCTGGTCGAATCAGGGTTCGACCGGGTCGATGCGCTGAAGATCGATATCGAGGGGGCCGAGGACACCGTCCTCGTCCCCTTCTTCGCGACCGCGCCCGTGCGGCTCTGGCCGTCCCTGATCCTGCTGGAGACTTCCAGCGACCGTTGGAAATCCGACTGCGTCGCGCTGTGCATCCAGCACGGGTACAAGGAAACCCACAGGACACGCCTGAACGTGATCCTGGAGCGTGCGCCAGACGGCGAAGCGGCTGCATAACCTGAAATTTCCTCGGAGTCGTGCCGCCTGCCTAGTCGTTGTGCAGTGCAGCATGACCTGAAGGCCGACGTGGAAGTTCATCCCCCTCCGGTGCGTTGAGCGTTAAACCGTTCGCAAACAAAGCGATGGGCCTCTTGGGCTGCTTGGGGAAGAGCTTTGGCAACTGGCTGCCATAACCGGCGATTTCCGTGACATTCTGTCGCGGAAAAGGTTAAAAAATGCTTTATTTTCAGCCTTTTCGCATAATTATTAGGCATTTTTACATAAACGCGTCTTCTATGCCTAAATAATAAGCTGTCTTCGTTAATTTAACGGCTTGCCGCCGTATTGCCGTGGTTGTGCCGGTGTGTACAATCAGTGGGTCGCACAACAAACTATTCTTGGCACGAAACTTGCGACAGGGAGTTGGAGAAATGAAGTCCTGATCAGCCGCCTGTCAACGGAGAGCCTTGATGACCGACGCGACTGCTGAGACCATCCATACCAGCCGGAGTACCGTTCCGACGTTTTTACATGCGAGGTCTTCCAGCACCTTTTCAGATTTTGTTCGAAACCCGCAGAAATATCTGCTCGTTCTTAGGTTTGCCCTGATCAATACCGTTGCCTCCTCACTGCTGACGGCAGCATGGCTTCAGGGATGGATCAAGCCGATCCTGGATACCGACGATACCGGGTTGTGCCAATTGATATTCGGCGTCTTTCTGGTTGGGCTCGTGGTTTCCGCCGGCAAGGTGTGGCGCACGAGCCGGGAACTGAACGCGTGCAAGGACTCCAAACTTCACGTCGGCTCGCGCGCGGCCCGGTATCTGGCCGAAGTCCAGGGCAAGGACAGCGGCAGCCGCGCCACGCTGGCCGGCAACCTCCGTCTCAAGCTGTCGTCGCGGGTAGCCGTCGTGCGTCATCTCGCCGCCAGCCTCGTCCTGCTGGGCCTGATCGGAACCGTCGTCGGCTTCATCATCTCGCTGAGCGGCGTCGATCCGCAGAAAGCCGGCGACGTGGCGTCGATAGCACCCATGGTGACCAAGCTGATCGATGGCATGTCGGTGGCGCTCTACACGACGCTGGTCGGCGGCGTCCTGAATATCTGGCTCAGCATCAACTACAACATGCTGTGCACCGGCACCGTCAACCTCATCACGGAAATCACGGCGCTCGGTGAACGGCATGCAGGGTCTTGACCAGTTCGACGACGAAGACGTCAACGGCACCGTCTTCCGCGATGTCATAACGCTGGCGCTATGCGGCTTCGTGGCAGTCGTGATCCTGCTCCTTCCCCATCTCAACCCCAAGCAGGAGGCCAAGGCCGCCGTCGCCAGCACAGTACCCGGCAACGTCATGATCGAGGCACGCTGGGCCGACGAGCTGGACTCGGACATCGATCTTTGGGTCCAGGCGCCGGGCGACGTGCCCGTCGGCTATTCCAACAAGTCCGGCGTGATCTTCAACCTGCTGCGCGACGACCTTGGCCGCAACGCCGACCCGACGCAGCTCAACTATGAAGTCAGCTATAGCCGCGGGGTGCCGCCGGGCGAATACGCGGTCAATCTCCACATGTACCGCAACAAGTCCAAGGTCTCGCCGGTCAAGGTGACGGTCGTCACCAGCGTCAAGAAGCCCAATTCGGAATCGGCCAAGCAGATCCTGACCAGCAGCGTGGATCTGATGGCCGAAAATCAGGAAACGACCGTCTACAGGTTCAAGCTTACCGAAGCCGGCGAACTGGTGCAGGGCAACGTGAACAGCCTGCCCAAGCCGCTGCGGAAATGGAGACAGTGATGCAGCTTCTGATGAGTCTCTTCGCTCTGGCCACGGTCCTCGCCGCAGGGCTCGCGACGATCAGCATCTGGTCGCCCCGGAAGCTTTGGGTCAAAGTCGGCGCCGTGCTTCTCGCGGCCTGCTTCATGCCGATTTCCTATGCCAGCTTCGCCGACCTGCTGAGCAAGCCGAAGCCGGTGGCGCTGGAATGGTTCAACCGGAGCATGCGCGAAGCCACCGTGCTCAGCGCCCGCATGCAGGAGGGGGAGGGGATCTACCTATGGCTCCAGCTTCCCGACAACGCCGAACCGCGCTACTACAAGATCGGCTGGAGCGAGGAAGTCGCCAAGCAGCTTCAGCAGGCGATGCGCGAAGCGGAGAAGAACCAGGGCGGCTTGAAGATGGAATTGCCGTTCGAGAACACCTGGGATACCGACAAGCCCATGTTCTACGCCCTGCCCCAGCCCAAACTGCCGGAAAAGAACGGCGAGGAAGGCGGCGGCGACAAGCCGATGGTCTATCAGCATCCAGGCACCAGCGCCTGATTGGGCTGGTGCAGCTTCTCTTGTTTCGTCTTGCCAAGACTTGATCTTGGCATCTCCCGGCGCAAAGCGAGCAATTTAGCGTAAAGCCTTAATCAAGCTCAGGCTTTTAAGGGTCTAAGTGACGTGTGGAGATGCCAAGATCAAGTCTTGGCATGACGATTTTCTGGTATTTGCCTGCCTTGTCGAGCGCGTGCCTCAGAGAACCTGCTTCGGTACGCTCAGCAGCTCCCTCCTGATACGCTTCAGGCTGGGTCGGTTGGTTTCGTCGTAGGACAGCGGGCGGCAGAGATGCATGGCGGTCAGGCCGACGCGGGCGGTCAGCAAGCCGTTGATCACGCCTTGCCCTACCCGGGCCGACAGGGACGCCGCCAGGGTGCTGCCCAGGGCTTCGGCCACGAGATGGTTGCCGCTTTCGGCGACGCCGGCGATCGCGATGTTGCCGAGCATGCGGCGCAGCAGCTTGAGGCCGCCGACATAGCCGGGACGCGCGCCGTACAGGGACGCCACCTCCCGCACCAGCTTCAGGTTCCGCCACAGCACGATCGCAACGTCGAGCAGCGCCGCAGGGCTAAGCGCCGTCGCGATCGCGGTGTCGCGCGATGCCCGCAGCACGAGCTGATAGGCCCGGCGGTCGATGTCCTGGAGAAGCTGGAGATCGACCATGCGGACGACTTCACGGTCGTCGTGAGCGTCGCTCAGGTGATCCTTCAAGGATGTGAGCTGGAGTGCCAGATCGGACCGGTCGCGGTAAAGGGAGGCTACCGCGCCGGCATAGCGCTCGGCTTCGCCATGGGTGCCGGCAGTGCGCAGATGCTCGGCGTCTTGGCGCAGGCCGTCGATCTGACGCAGCCGGCGCAGACTGCGCAACTCTCCCGCCAGCAAACCGAAGGCGCCGACCACGGTTCCGGCGGCAAGTGCGGCGGCGCCGATGCCGAGGACCATGCTGGTGTCGAAGGCGCGGCGAACCAGATCGACCGTGTCATACCCTACGGCAAGCGCTACCAGCACGGCTGCGGAACCGACCAGCAGCCGGATGGCCCAGCGGCGGGGGGCCGGGACCGGATCGGGGATCTCGACCTCGCCGGCCGGTTCGCCGGAGGGGTGCGGCCCCGTGGCACGTTCGTCCGGCACGACGACGACGTTGCCTGCGGGGTCCAGCTCCATCGGCTGGATATAGTCCGGAGCGGTGTAATCGGGATCTCGGGTCCGTCCGGTCATGACAGGAAGTCTCCGACCAGGAATTCCAGTGCCTGATCCAGGCGGATATTGGGCAGTCCGCGTCCGTGGCGGCCGGCCAGGGTCGGCGGCCGGAAATCCAGGAAGTTGAGCTTGCGGATGCCGTCGCGGTCCAGCAGGCGGTGGTCGTCGGGGATTTCGCCCGGATAGAGCACCGTCGGCTCCGTCCGGCCCAGCGGGATGCCGCGCACGCAGGAAAGCTGACGGCCCTGGTGCTCGGCCATCACCGTCTCCGTGCATTTGAGCGCGGCCAGCGCCATGGTTTCGACGGCGGCGCCCTCGAACCGGATCGCGTTCCGCCGCTCGGCGACCAGCCCGTCCAGCAGGCGGCGCAGGTTGCCGTGCTGGTTCGACGGGATGTGGTCGGCCTTGGTCGCGGCGAACAGCACCCGGTCGATCCGCCCGCCGAGCAGCCGGTCCAGCCAGCTCGATCGCCCGTGATGGAAGGACTCCAGCGTGGCGGACAGGGAGGTCTGCATGTCGGCCAGGGCCGCCGGTCCGGCGTTGAGCGCGCCCAGCACGTCGACCAGCACGATCTGACGGTCCAGGCGGGCGAAATGCTCGGCGAAGAAGCGGCGGACCACGTTGGTCTTATAGGCCTCGAACCGCTCCTCCATCATCGCCCACAGGGTATGCCGGCCGGCGCGGGCCGCCGGTTCCGGCAGCGGACAGAAGGCCAGCACGGGCGCTCCGATCAGCTCGCCCGGTTCGACGAAGCGGCCGGGCTGGATCAGGCTGAGGAGCTGGTCGGACGCCCGGCAGGCGAGCAGGTAATTGGTGTAGAGCTCGGCCGCCCGGCGGGCGACCGCCTCTTCCGCCGGCCCCGAGGGGTCGCGGTTGGACAGGTAGGCCAGCCATTCGGCC
>NZ_JCACHA010000991.1:0-6305 GCF_059503625.1 Skermanella sp. | reverse complement strand
CATGCCAACATCCATCATTGGATTGTTCGAAACCCAGGACATCGCCCGCAAGGTGGTCACCGCTTTGGGCAAGGCCGGCTTCGATGATGACAAGATCGAGACGATGACCAAGGCAGGCATCGATGAGACCACGGACCGCCTGGTGGAAGCCGGCTACGACAAGGACAAGGCTCGCCGCTATGGCGAAGCGCTTCAGAAGGGCGGCGTCCTGGTCGTCGCCGATGTGGAAGACGACAAGGCCGACGAAGCCCTGAGCACGATGCGGCGCTTCGACGTGCTGACCCCGGAAGCCCTGCTGGAGAGCGCCGGCGAAGACACCTCCGCCCAGGTGATCGAGGAGTCGCTGGACGTCGGCAAGAGGAAGGTCTCTGCCGGCAAGCGCCTGACGACGGAAGTCAGCGAGCGGGAAGTCGAGCAGACGGTCACGCTCCATGACGAAAGCGTCGAGGTGGAGCGCACCAAGGCGGACAAGACGCTGAAGCCGGAAGAGGCCGACAAGGCCTTCAAGGAAACCTCGGTCGAAGTCAGCGGCTACACCGAAAAGCCGGTGGTGTCCAAGGAAGCGCACGTGGTCGAGGAAGTCAGCCTGAGCAAGAACTCCGGCGAGCGCGACGTTACCGTCAGCGGGACCGTCCGCCGCCAGGACGTCACGGTCGAGGACGTCGACCGGAAGGCGAAAAGCTCGAAGGAGTCCTGACGCCGGGACGGGATGACGAGAGCGGAAGGACCCCCGGTGGGGGTTCTTCCACCCGCCGCGCCGTCAGAACAGCCAGCCGTTCACTTGAAGAAAGACCGCAACGACCGCAGCCACCACGATGAGGCCAATATTCTGCGTGGTAATCATGCCGCCTGCGGCGGCCGTGCCGCTGGCCCCATGTGTGTCGGGCGCGGGCTTGGAGCCGCCTTCGGGAAGGAACTGAACCAGACGTTCCGAGATATGGAAATAGTCGGGCAGTTCCGGACCGCTTCTGGGCAGCCGGGCGAGGATCGCGGCGAGAGCGGCAGCGGCGCCCGCGCGCGGCATCTCCGCCAGCCGGGCTGCCTCGCCCCAAGGGTCCATGCCAAGTCTTGCCATGGCCGACAGGATGCTCAGCGGCGTGCCGCTCTTCTCGTCCCATACCGGAGCGGAAAGAAACTCCTGCAAATCGGAGTGGTGCAAGTTGAACCCAGCGCGCATGGCCATATTGCCGATCCTGAAACCGAGACTTGAAAAGTTTTCCATATGTGGAATTATTTACCGGATATTTCAATTAGTAATATGGAAATTCCGCGATTCCTGAGTTCTGCCGCCATCGGTATCGCGATATCGATACCGATGGCGGAGCCGTTTTATCAGCGCTCGGTCTTGAGAACTTCACCGGTGGAACCGTCCACCTCGACCTCGCGGGTATCGTCGCCGACCAGCACGGTCACCTCGTAATGGATGCCGCCGCTGTCCTCGTCGATTTCGGCTTCCATGGCCTTGCCGTTGGCGTTCTGCTCGGCGACGCCGATCGCCTGGATCAGCGTCGTCTTGGCGCCGTTCAGCTTGCCGGCATCGACCTTGTTGACGCCGAGGAAGTCGGCAAGGCGGCCCTGCTCCTCGGCCTTGGTCGATTGGCCCGTGGCCGCGTCGATATGGTAGGTCATGACCTGATCGCCGTTCATGACCTTGATCTCGTACTGGGACTTGCCGTCGTCGCGCTCGAACTCCGCATCGACGGCGCGGGCCTGTCCGCCCTGGGCCTGTTCTGCGGCCTGGATCGCCTGGGTCAGCGAGGTGCTGGCCTGCGAAAAAGCCTTGTAGTCGTCGCTGTCGGCGGCGAAAGCCGGAGTTGCCAGGAGACTGGCGGCGAGCATTGTGGCGGAAAAGCCGAGCTTGGTGTTCATATCATCCTCTATGCGCTTTTGAGTCGGGGGCTTATGCCCCCGTTGTCAGCACTCAACGGATTGGATGACTGAAAAGTTGCCGCGCCAAGCACATCCGCAATTATGGCGCAATCGCGGCGCAACTTCGATGCTCGTCGGCTGAACTCGCCGTAATTTCAGAACTCGTCCAGGTTCTCGTGCATTTCCTCGATCCGCGCCAGACGCTTGCGCCCCTGCGCGCCGGTCCGGACGATGACCTGATTGGCCAGGATGTGGCAGAGCGCCAGCACCGCGACATGGTTGTCAAGCGGACCATGGGAGCGCGTGTTGCAGCGAAGCAGCCAGTCGGCGCCGGTGTCGGCGGTCATGCCGTGGTCGGCGATATAGGCGATCTTCGATCCCATTTGGCGGGCAGCGGTGGTGATCTTGCCGATCTCCTTCACCCGGCGGCGCAGGCCGAAGACGATGACGACGTCGGACGGCTCGAAGCAGGCGGTGTATTCCCCCAGCGTCTCTCCCGCCACCGGGAGCAGGCGGACGCCGTCGCGGACCTGGACGAACTGCCAGCGCAGGTATCCCGCCAGGAAATAGCTGTTGCGGAACCCGACCAGCCAGACCTGACGGGCCGACGCCACGGCCTCCGCCACCGCATCGATCACGGCGGGGTCGATCTGCTGGAAGGTGCCGCTGACATTGTCGGCGCAGGCCTGGAGATGGGCGTTGACGAAGTCGGCGCCGTTGGCTGCCGGCGCATGGTTCATCAGGTAGAGCGGCGATCCCCAGGACTTCGCCTCCCGCGCCAGCACGCGCAGTTCCTCGTAGTTGCGGAAGCCCAATCGCTGGACGAAGCGGCTGACCGCCGCGTTGGAGACGCTGGTCAGCCGCGCCAGCTCGGACGCTGAATAGCTGGCGATATCACCGGGATATTCCAGCATCAGGTCGGCCAGCCTGCGGTCGGTGGGTGACAGATCCTCGTAGCAGGACCTGATCCGGGCGGACAGCGATTGGGGCAGGCTGTGAGCTTCCATAGGGATAAGGGTATAGCCATGAAAATCTATTTTCATTAGGAACACTTTCTTTCCATAATCGCCGAGTGCGCTCCATCAAACCCCTCATCACGAATAAACTTTCCAGTCAGACAGGGATTGTGGTACGGAAATTCGTTTTTGGTCGATATACCTAGTGAAAAAATCTTTTTACGATGTTAACCTTCTCTCAACAACGACAAGGCCTTGAACCGAAGGCATGGAAGAACAACGACACGGGGGAGACGCGGGACATGAAGATCGGTTTCATCGGCCTCGGCATCATGGGCCGCCCCATGGCCGGACACGTGATCCGGGGCGGTCAATCGCTCCACATATACAGCCGGGGCACGCCGCCGCAGGAATTGGTCGAGGCGGGCGCCGTCGTCTGCGGGTCGCCGCGAGAGGTTGCGGAGCGGAGCGACGCCGTCATCACGATGGTCCCGGACACGCCCGATGTCGAAGCGGTGGTCTTCGGTCCCGACGGCATCGCGGAGGGTTTGGGCCGCGGCAAGATCCTGATCGACATGAGTTCGATCAGCCCGATGGCGACGAAGAAGTTCGCCAAGCTGCTGGCCGAACGGGGTTGCGAGTGGGTCGACGCCCCGGTGTCGGGCGGCGACGTCGGCGCCCGGAACGCCACGCTCTCCATCATGGCGGGCGGCTCTCCGGCGGCTTTCGAGCGGGTGAAGCCGGTCCTGGAACTGATGGGCCGGACCATCACCCTGGTTGGGTCCGCCGGCGACGGACAGACTGCCAAGGTTGCCAATCAGATCATCGTGGCGCTCACGCTGGAGGCAGTCGCCGAGGCGCTGGTATTCGCCTCCAAGGCGGGAGCCGACCCGATGCGGGTGCGCCGGGCGCTGATGGGCGGCTTCGCGAGTTCCCGGATTCTCGAGGTCCATGGCGAGTGGATGATCGAGCGGAACTTCGAACCGGGCTTCCGGGTCGAGCTTCACCAGAAGGACCTCAACCTGGCCCTGCAATCGGCAAGGGAATTGCAGGTGAGCCTGCCCAATACCGCCACGGCGCAGGAGCTTTTCAACGCCTGTGCCGCTCAGGGCGGAGGACGGCTAGACCATTCGGCGATCGTCAAGACGCTGGAACTGATGGCGGGTCACGAGATCGGCGGCAGCGCCGCCAAGGTATCCCAAACCTAAAGTCGTAACGCGCCGATGGCGCAACGAAACAGGGAAGGCAGACAGATGGCAACTCACGGCACGCCTCAGGCCGCCGGGCGCAAGCCGCTCTACAAGTCCCTCTTCTTCCAGGTCGTCGTGGCCCTCGTGCTGGGCATCCTGATCGGCGCGGTGTGGCCGGACTTCGCCCAGGCGCTGAAGCCGCTGGGCGACGGCTTCATCAAGCTGATCAAGATGATCATAGCGCCCATCGTGTTCTGCGTGGTCGTCCTTGGCATCGCGCAGGCCGGCGACCTGAAGAAGGTCGGCCGGGTCGGCATCAAGGCGGTGGTGTATTTCGAAATCGTGACGACCTTCGCGCTGCTGATCGGCGTGATCCTGGCCTACGCGCTCCAGCCAGGAGTCGGCATGAACATAGACCCGAGCACGCTGGACGCCGCCGCGATGTCGGCCTATGCCGACAGGGCCGGCGAGGTCCGGCACGGCACGGTCGATTTCCTGCTGAAGATCATCCCGACCACGGTCACCGACGCCTTCGCCAAGGGCGACATCCTGCAAGTGCTGCTGTTCGCGATCCTGTTCGGCGCCGCGTCGTCCTTCCTGGGCGAACGGGCGGCTCCGGTCGTGACCTTCATCGAGCGCACCTCGCACATCCTGTTCGAGATCATGTTCTTCATCGTCCGGCTGGCCCCGCTGGGCGTGCTGGGCGCCATCGCCTTCACGGTCGGCAAGTACGGCGTCGGCTCGCTGGCGCAGCTCGGCATGCTGGTGCTGATCTTCTACGCATCCTGCATCGTCTTCGTGCTGTGCGTGCTGGGATTGATCCTGCGGGTGGCGGGCTTCAGCATCGTCAAGTTCCTCCGCTACATCCGGGAAGAGCTGATGATCGTGCTGGGCACCGCGTCGTCCGACAGCGTGCTGCCTCAGTTGATGCGGAAGCTGGAAGGCCTGGGCGTCGGCAAGTCCACCGTCGGTCTGGTGATCCCCACGGGCTACTCGTTCAATCTCGATGGTTTCTCGATCTACCTGACGCTGGCTGCCGTCTTCATCGCACAGGCGACCAATACGCCGCTGAGCTTCACCGACCTGATGGTCATACTGGGCGTGTCGCTCGTGACATCCAAGGGCGCCCACGGCATTCCCGGCTCGGCCATCGTGATCCTGGCCGCCACCCTGACCGCGATCCCGACGCTTCCCGTCGTGGGGCTGGTGCTGGTATTGGCGGTGGACTGGTTCATGGGGATCGGCCGGGCGCTGACCAACATGATCGGCAACGCGGTCGCCACCGTCGTGATTGGCGCCTGGGAAAAGGACATCGACCGGGTGCGCGCCCACCAGGTATTGAACGGCGAAGTCACCGTGACGCTGGACGAGACGGAAGCCCTTCCCGAGCCGGCCGCCGCGACCGTAAGAGCCTGACTTAACCAAGACCGACAAACCTGAGGCATACCATGCGGATCAAGGTCATCAACCCCAACACGACGGCCGGCATGACGGCGAAGATCGGGGAGGCCGCGCGCGCCATCGCGGCCCCCGGCACCGAGATCGTCGCGGTCAATCCCGCCTTCGGCCCGGTCTCGATCGAGAGCCACTACGACGAGGCGGTCAGCGTCCTGGGCGTGCTGGAGGAAGTGCGGAAGGGCGAGGAAGAAGGCTGCGACGGCTACGTCATCGCCTGCTTCGGCGACCCCGGACTGCTGGCGGCCCGCGAGATCGCCACCGGCCCGGTGATCGGCATCGCGGAAGCCGCGATGCACGCCGCAAGCTTCATCAGCACCGGCTTTTCGGTCGTCACGACGCTGAACAGGTCCTGCATCATCGCCGAGCATCTGGTCGAGCGCTACGGCATGCACCACGCCTGCCGCAAGGTGCGCGGCACCGACATCCCCGTGCTCGACCTGGAGGAGACCGGCAATGCGGCGCTCCGCACCATCCTGGACGAGTGCCGGCGGGCACGGGACGAGGACCGGAGCGGCGCCATCGTGCTGGGCTGCGCCGGGATGGCCGATCTGGTCGCCACCGTCCAGCGCGAGATCGGCATGCCGGTGATCGACGGCGTCGCGGCGGCGGTCGTCCAGGTCGAGGGACTTGTCCGCCTGGGGCTGGGGACCAGCAAGCACGGCGATCTCGCATGGCCCTTGCCCAAACCCTACACCGGCAGTCTCAGCCACTACGCCGTAAAGGCTCGCTGAACTCGCGCCTGACTGGCTTGTGATACCAAGAGCCGGAGAGATTGACCTGTGACAATACTTTCGCCGCATAGGTCGGTGTAGAGCGAAGCGGCAGCCGACAA
>NZ_JCACHA010000990.1:0-6311 GCF_059503625.1 Skermanella sp. | reverse complement strand
CAGCCTGACATTAAGCCCTAATTTTACAAATTTTCAGCTCAACATCCTCTTATACAGGCGGAGAGAGGAGCTTCGCTGTCACCTCTATCCGGTTTTTCCCAGTGTTCCCTCAACGCCCGTCGTGAAATTATCCGCATTCTGAAATGTTAGCTTGCTCCCATAATGGGATCAACTCAAATCTGTTTCCGCTGGGACGAGCGAGCCATCAGACGCAATTCCCCCTTGATGCCCGTCCCGCTTTAAGGCCAAACTCCGCCCGCTCAACCGTCACGCATCCGGGGAACCACAGGTCGCTCATGGGCTCTTTCAGTATCTGGCATTGGATCGTCGTTCTCGTGGTGGTCGTGCTGATCTTCGGCGCCGGCAAGCTGCCCAACGTCATGGGCGACGTCGCCAAGGGCATCAAAAGCTTCAAGCGCAACCTGAACGACGATAACGCCGACGGCGCCAAGCACGTCACCGACGACGGCCACGCCAAGGAGCCCCCGCGCCGCGATCAGGCCTGAACCACTCAAGCCGCCAGCAGCATCTCGATCAGCCGGTGAACCCTCAGCGCCTCGCGCCCATCGGCGCGGGGCTTTCGCCCCTGATCCAGCGCGTCCAGAAAGTCCGCCAGCACCGCCCGGTGATGGCTGTGGGAGAACGCCATCGGATCGGCGCCTCCCCCCAGCGTGCCGCCGTCGTCGCCGATCCGGATCGCCTCGCCGCCGGCCGGAAAAGCCTCCAGCCTGTCGCCGCTCAGGACAGCAGACCCCTTGGTGCCGGCGATCTCGATCCGCTCCGGAAATCCCGGATAGGCCGCCGTCGTGGCGTTCACCGTCGCCATCAGCCCGTTCGGCCAGCGCAGGGCGGCGCAGACCATGTCCTCGGTATCGATCCGGCGCAGCGGCGTCGTTCCCGAAAATCCGACGACCTCCGACGGCAGCCCCAGCAGGCTGACGAACAGGTCCAGCGTGTGGATCGCCTGGGTCAGCAGCACGCCGCCGCCGTCGCGCGCCTTCATGCCGCGTCCGGGCTGGCCGTAATACGCCTCGTCCCGCCACCAGCGCACCGATACCGCAGCCGTCAGCGGCTCACCCAGAACGCCCGCTTTCAGCAGCGCTGATAGCTCTTCCGCCGCACGGCGGAACCGATGCTGGAACACCATGCCGAGCGTCAGCCCGGCCCGCTCCATGACCTCGACCACTTCAACCGAGCCCGCCGGCGTTTCGGCAAGCGGCTTCTCCAGCAGCACATGCTTGCCGGCATCGGCCGCACGCCTCACCAACTCGACATGCTTGTCCGGCGGAGCCAGCACGATCAGCGCGGAAACGCTGGAATCGTCGAACAGGGCGTCCGCCGTTTCCACCACCGGCAGGCCATAGCGTGCGGCGAAGGCGATTCGCCGCTCCGGCGTCGGGCTGAAGGCTCCCGCCACCTCGACCCGGTCCGACAGGTCGAGCAGGCTCCGGATATGGGGCGGCGACGCCATCCCCAGCCCGATCACGCCGACGCGGCGCCTGTTCATGCCAGGAAGTCTTCGCGCATCGGTGCGAAGGTGTCCAGCAGGACGCCGGCTTCGACCGCGACCGCGCTGTGCAGCGCATCGGCCGGCACCAGGAAGCCGTCGCCCGTCCGCAGCCGCTCCGTCTTTCCGTCGATCGTGATGTCGAAGACGCCGCTTTCCACCATGCTGCACTGGATATGCGGGTGGCTGTGCTCCGTCCCGACCGCACCGGCCTGGAACTCGATCCGCGCCATCATGACGGCGCCGTTATAGCCCAGCAGCTTGCGGCGGATGCCGCCGCCCAGGTCCTGCCAGTCGGAATTCCGGTCCAGGATGAAGACGTCGCTCTGTCGGTCCGCCATATTTTTACCTCCCAAAGAAATCAGCGCGCGAGCCAGCCGCCGTCGACCGGCAGCGTCACGCCATGCACATAGTCCGAAGCGCGCGACGCCAGGAACACCGCCGCCCCGCCCAAGTCCTCCGGCTTGCCCCAGCGTCCCGCCGGGATGCGGCCCATGATCTCCGTGCTGCGCTTCTCGTCTTCCCGCAGCGCCTTGGTGTTGGCGGTGGCGAAGTAGCCGGGCGCTATCGCGTTGACGTTGATCCCGCGCCCGGCCCATTCGCAGGCCAGCAGCCGGGTCAGCCCGGCAAGCCCGCTCTTGGATGCCGTGTACGACGGAATCCGGATGCCGCCCTGGAAGGACATCATCGACGCGATGTTGATGATCTTGCCGGAATGCCCCGCCGCCAGCACATGGCGGGCGAAGGCCTGCGACAGGAAGAACACGGACTTCAGGTTGAGGTCCATGACCGCGTCCCAGTCCTCCTCCGTGAAGTCGATGCTGTCGGCCCGGCGGATCGTCCCGGCATTGTTGACCAGGATATCCGCCCGGCCGCTCCAGGCGGTCGCCTCCTCCACGATGCGCGGGATGTCCGCCAGCGTGGCAAGCTCGGCCTTGATCGCCAGGAACGGAGCGCCCGTCTCCGCCACCAGCGCAGCCGTCTCGTCCATCGAAGAGCGGCCGACGGCGGCGACACCCGCCCCGGCCCGCCCCAGCGCCACCGCGATGCCTTGTCCGATGCCGCTGTTGGCGCCGGTCACGATGGCCGTCATGCCGTGAAGGTCGAAGCTCGTGTCCATCTTCCGATCCTTCAACGCAGCTCGTCCATGCCGACCATGTCCATGTCGGTGAAGTCCTGGTTGTCGCCGGCCATTGCCCAGATGAAGGTGTAGTTGCTGGTTCCGACGCCGCTGTGGATCGACCACGGCGGCGAGATCAGCGCCTGCTCGTTGGAAACGACCAGATGGCGCGTCTGGCTCGGCTCGCCCATGAAATGGAACACCCGCGCCGTCTCGGCCAGATCGAAGTAGAAATAGACCTCGCAGCGCCGGTCATGCACGTGGCACGGCATCGTGTTCCACATGTTGTTCGGCTTGAGAACGGTCATGCCCATCACCAGCTGAGCCGTCTGGACGACTTCCGGGTGCAGCATCTGGTAGATCGTCCGCTCGTTCGACTGCGCCGGACTGCCCAGCTCGACCTTCCGCGCCGCCGACAGCGGGATCTTCATGCTCTCGAACCGGGCATGGGCCGGGGCGCTGTTCAGGTAGAACTTGGCCGGCTGGCCAGCGTCCAGGCTCTCGAACCGGACATCGACGCTGCCCATCGCCACGTACAGCGCGTCGCGCGGGTCCAGGTCGAACTTGACACCGTCGACCGTGACCCGGCCGGGACCGCCGACATTGATGACGCCCAGTTCGCGCCGCTTCAGGAAGGTATCCGACCCGATCGCCTTGTGCGTCTCCAGCGTGATCGGCCCCGCCACCGGCATGGCGCCGCCGACGACGAACCGGTCCACGTGGCTGTAGGTCATGACCGTCTCGTCGGCCTCGAACAGCGTCGGCACGAGGAAGTGCTCACGGAGCGCCTCTGTATCGAAGCCGCGGACGGCGTCCGGATGCGACGCGTGCCGGATGGTCATCTTCATTGTCGGTGCCTCTTGGTAAAGTGAATAGGAAAGGATCGTTGGATGTCGGGCCGAAGCCGCGTAGGTCGGTCTAGAGCGAAGCGGCAGCCGACAAGCAGGCGCGTCTATGTCGGCTGCCGCTTCGCTCTAGACCGACCTACGGCATGAGCCTCTTCAACAGTGACATCTTCGACTCTGGAATTACTCCGCCACGTTCGTGAAGTACTGGCTGTGACTGGCGCTCACCGCATCGACCGCCGTCCGAAGCCCGTCCAGATGGGCGGCGATGCTCCGCACCGCCCGCTCCGGATCGTGGGCGGCTATCGCCTCCACCACGGCGGTATGTTCGGAAATCACCCTGACAAGCCGGCCCGGTTCCGGCAGGGTCAGGCGACGGCAGCGGTCCACCTGGACCTTGACCTGCTGGATGACCGTCCAGAATCCCGGATACCCGGATATCTCCGCCAGCATCGCATGGAACGCCTCGTCCGACTGGTGGAAGCCTTCGTGATCGCCCGAGACCCGCATGCGTTCCTGAAGTTCCAGGTTGGCGCGCAACGCCCGGATGTCCGCCGCTGTGGCGCGGGAGGCGGCATGGCGCACCGTGCCTTCCTCCAGCGCCTTGCGGATCACGATCGCTTCCGGCAGCCGGTCGAGCGGGATGCGGGAAACATAGGTCCCCGACTGGGGAAACACTTCTACCAGCCCGTCGTCCGCCAGCCGCAGCACGGCCTCGCGGACCGGCGTCCGGCTGACGCCGTAGCTTTCGGCGATCTGCTTCTCCGCTATCGCCTCGCCGGGCTTGCGCTGCATCGAGACGATCTCGTCGCGCAGTTCACGGAAGACCACCGACGCCATCGTGGCGCCCCGCTGGGAGGAACGCAGCACCATTCCGCCGCGCCGCGCGGGCTTTGCTCCGTCCGTATGGTCCATGGTCGAGGTCATGTTCCAGCGCTCCCCTTGCTATACCGGCTGGTTATTGTACCGGCTGGCCGAGCACGAAGCTGGGCAGCCAGGTCGAGAAGCCCGGTATATAGGTCACGAACAGCAGGGCAATCGTCAGTGCGGCATAAAACGGCAGGATGGTCCGCATCACCTGACCGACCGTGATGCCGCCGATGGCGCAGCCGACGAACTGCGTCGTCCCGACCGGCGGCGTGTTGAGGCCGAGCGCGCAGTTGATCAGCATGACCATGCCGAACTGCACCGGACCCATCCCCATCTCCATCGCGATCGGCAGGAAGATCGGCGTGCAGATCAGGATCGTGGACGCCATGTCCATGAAGGTGCCGAGCAGGAACAGGATGATGTTGATCATCAGGAAGATGAACAGCGGGTTGGTCGTCAGTCCCGACAGCGCCTCTCCCGTCAGGTCCGCCAGCTCGTACAGGCTCATCAGGTGCTGCAGCGTGGCGGACAGCCCGATCAGCAGCAGGATGATGCCCGTCGTCTTGACCGCCTTGGCGGCGGCGACCATCAGCTTTTCCCAGGTCATCGTGCGGTAGATGACGAAGGTCAGGAACAGCGACCAGCAGACCGCGATGGCTGCGGATTCCGTCGGCGTGAAGATGCCCGTCGTGATGCCGCCCAGGATGATGACGACCACCAGCAGACCCGGCAGGGCAGCTACGAAGGTGACCAGGATCGTATGCCAGCCGTGCCACGAAGCGGCGGGATAGCCGCGCTTGACGGCCACGAAGTAGGCGGCGACCAGCATGCAGACCGTCAGGAACAGCGCCGGGACGATACCGGCCAGCATCAGGCTGGTGATCGACACCTTGCCGCCCGTGGCGAAGGCGTAGATGATCATGTTGTGGCTGGTCGGCATGAGTGCGCCGACCAGGGACGCGTGGGTCGTGACGTTGACGGCGTAGTCGGCGTCGTAGCCTTCCTTCTTCATCATGGGGATCATGACGCCGCCCATCGCCGAGACGTCGGCGACCGGCGAGCCGGACACTCCCCCGAACAGCGTGCAGGCGATCACGTTCGCCATGCCCAGGCCGCCGCGCACGTGGCCGACGGCGCTCTTCGCCAGATCGACGATCTTCTGCGCGATGCCGCCGTGGAGCATCAGCTCGCCGGAGAAGATGAAGAACGGGATGGCCAGGAACGAGAAGATGTTCATCCCCGAAACCATCCGCTGGAACACCACGGCGACTGGGATGCCCTCGAACGAGATGGCGGCGACGCAGGCGAGGCCGATGGCGAAGGCCACCGGGACGCCGAGAACCAGGAGGAAGCCGAAGCTGCCGGACAGGATCATCAGTGCCATGACGGCTCGACCTCCCTGTGCTGTAGGGTCGCGATGACGTGCTCGGTCGAGAACATGCAGATCAGCACGCCCGCCAGCACGACCGGGATGTATTGGACGCCCTGCGACAGCCCATGCAGCGTCGGCATGCTGTATTCCCAGACCGACATCATGATTTCCCAGCCGTAGACGACCATCGTCAGCGCGAAGACGATCGTCAGGCAGTGGATGACGATCTCGCAAACGCGCTGGGCGCGTTCGGGCAGCAGGACCACCAGCGATTCCATGCCGATATGGCCAGCATCGCGGACACCGGCCGCAGCTCCCAGCATCGTGACCCAGATGACCAGCAGCAAGGCCGTGCTTTCCGCCCAGACCGGCGTGTCGTTCAGGACGTAGCGGCCGAACACCTGCCACACGACCGAACCGACGATGCCGAACAGCCCGGCGACCGCCAGCTTCATGCACCACCGGCTGATCACGGCATTGACGGGCGTCAGGATCGGGATGGCCGCCTTCCGGGCCGTCGAAGGCGTGCCCGGCACGCCGTCGAGTTCACCGGCGGGGCGGCGCGGAACCATGACCCCCCTATGCGGGGCCAACGTT
>NZ_JCACHA010000989.1:0-6315 GCF_059503625.1 Skermanella sp. | reverse complement strand
GCCGACATAGACGCGCCTGCTTGTCGGCTGCCGCTTCGCTTTAGGCCGACCTACAGCAGGAGCGCCTTCACCAGTCAACTACTTTGGCCCTTGGCATTACTTCCCAGCCGCACCCTCCGGCTTCGCCTTCCTCTCCGCAATGTATCTTGCCCCCAGTATCAGCACGCCCATGGTGAAGTCCTCGCCGTGGGCGTCGATCATTTCCTGCGACAGGTCGTCCAGCCTCTGGAGGAACGCGTTCTTGGACTCCTGCTCGGCCAAGGCTTCCGGCGATGGTTTTGCTGTGTCGGCGGTCATGTCTGGGTATCTCCATGAGGGGCGTTCAGGCGGTTGACGATGTCTTCAAGCTGCTGGATCAGGGCCTCGCGTTCGGCTTCGATCCGGCGGGCCTGCGCAATGACTTCACTATGCTCCCGCTCCAGCTCGGCAAGCTGCGCTTTCAGTTCCGGGGTAGGCGCCGCCGTGATGTTCTGGCGGCAGCGCTCCATTTCGAACTCCACCCCGGCGCGCCGGCCCTCCCGTGACAGATGGGCCGAATTCAGCTCGGTGAGCTTTGCCACGATGGCGTAGCGTTCCGCCATCATGGCCTGGAACGGATCGTCAGAGGTCATTGTGGCGGCCGTCGCACAAGGGCGGGTTGGCGGTCTGCTTGCACCCGCACAGGAAGACGGTGCCGGTGCCGGGCGCCCTCCACCCCATCGGGCTGATGCCGGTGCCGGCGTGGGACCCGTCGCAGATCGGCTGGGTACCGCTGCGTCCGCAGCGGCACCACATCACCAGATCGCCTTCCTCCACTTCCCACTCGTAAGGTCCGGCCTGGGCGATCTCGGGTTCGAGGTTCATTATGGTATCCTCAATACGAGGTGCTCAGGGAATCAGAACCGCGCGGCCCTTGACCTTGCCGTGGTGCAGGTCGTGAAGCGCCTCGTTGGCCTGCTCCAGCCGGTATTCGCGGGTGGCGAGCTTCACCAGCCCCCGGTCGGCCAGCGCCATCAGCTCGACCAGTTCGGGATAGGTCCCGACCAGATTGCCGACGATGGTCTTCTCCGACGTGATCATCTCGATCGTCGGGATCTCGACCTTCCCGCCATAGCCGACGATATAGTAGAAGCCGGCGTTCCGGGTCATCGCCAGCCCCTTCTCGACCGCATCGCCCTCGCCGACGAAGTCGATCACGGCCTCTGCCCCGCGTCCGCCCGTCAGAGCCAGGATCTGCTCGACCTCCGTGCCGTCGCCCTTGACCAGATGCTGCGCCCCGCATTCCTTGGCGAGGTTCAACGCCATGTCAGAGCGATCGACCGCGATGATCTCGGCGGCGCACAACGCTGCCAGCACTTGGATGCCGATATGCCCCAGGCCGCCGGCCCCGATCACGACAGCATACTCGCCCGGCAGCAGGTGCCGCGACGCCTTCTTGGCCGCACGGTAGGCCGTCAGGCCCGCGTCGGTGTAGGGCGCCACGTCCTTCGGCGTCAGGCTGCCCGGCAGCTTGATCAGGGAACGGACACCGGTCAGCAGATACTCGGCATAGCCGCCGTTGGCGTTGATGCCGGGAAACTTGCTGTCGGTCGCATGCATGTCGTCGCCGCGCCGGCAGGCGAGACAATGGCCGCTGGTGACCAGCGGATGGCAGATCACGGGATCGCCGACCTTGAAGCCCTCGACGCCTGGACCGACCTCCTCGACCCAGCCGGCATTCTCATGTCCCATGATATAGGGAAGCTGCACATCCACCTTGCTGCGCCAGATGCCTTCGACGATGTGAAGGTCGGTGCGGCAGACTCCCGCCCCGCCGATCCGGACGATGACGTCGGTGGACTTTTCGATCTTCGGGTCGGGGACTTCCTCGTACCGGACGAACTGCGGGCTGGTCAGCGATGGATCGAATTCATAAAGCACGGCCGCCTTCATGGACGCCTCTCCCTTGATGCCGGTTTCTTGGTTGGAACCGACATCCCTAGTCGCAACAGGCATGCCAAAGCCCCAATCGGCGGGATTCAGCCATTCCCGACGATCAGCCTCTAATTTGACCGTTTACATAATCAACGACTGCTCACACCCTGACTGCGCAAAGCCTGAACATAACAGGTCATCATGGTCTCCATCCAACTAAGGGACCGGGCCAACCGAGGGACCAGGGAGGAACAGGCATGGGATCGATCACGCGTCCGGCCTCGCTGACGCCGGAAATCCGCCAGTCCTGGGAGCGCTGCCTTGAGGCCGGACTCGACCCGCACCGCCCTCCCGAGCCGGTCTACGCCGATGCCGTCACGGTACGCGAAGCGCGCGACCGGCACGAGCTGACGCGCCGGCTGGCGCTCGCCGAGATGCACAACCTCTATCACCAGATCTCCGGCTCCAACTTCATGATCGCCCTGGGCGATCCCAGCGGCATGGTGCTGGACACCATCACCGACGACACCTTCCGGACCACGGCGGAAGCGAAGAACATCCGCGCCGGCGGCCTGTGGGGAGAGTTGCAGCAGGGCACCAACGCGCTGGGTCTGGCATCGGCCATGAAAGCGCCGGTGACGGTCCACGGCCCCGAGCATTTCTTCCGGATGCATGACGGCCTGACATGCAACGCCGCCCCGATCTTCGGCCCCTCGGGCGAGATCGCCGGCGTGCTGGACGCGTCGAGCGACTGCCGCTCCCGCCAGCGCCACACGATGGCCCTGGTCAAGATGTCGGTCCGCCAGATCGAGAACGGCTTGTTCCGCGACCTCCACCGCAACGATCTGGTGCTGATCTTCCACACGCGGGCGGAATATTTGCGGACCCTCAGCGCCGGCCTGCTGGCGGTCGATCCAAGCGGCACGATTCTGGCCGCCAGCGCCCAGGCCGCGTTCTTCCTGCAAGGCCTGCCGGCCACCCCTGGACACCACTTCGCCGAACTGTTCCGCACCGGCTTCCTCGACTTCCTGGACGAGAGCCACCGCCGCGACCGGGTGCGCCTGGAAGACCACGAGGGCAGCAGCTACGTCGTGGCGATCGACAACCTGCACAAGGTCTGCCCGCTCCACCGCCACCCGGAGCCGAAAGCGAAACCCCAGCCCCGCCCAACGCCCCGCGCGCCCTCCCCCGATTTCATCGCCGAAGATCCTGCCGTAACCGCCCTGCTCGCCCAAGTCGCCGGCGCCACGGCGCGCGGCGTCCCGATCCTGGTCCGAGGCCCCACGGGAACCGGCAAGGAACTGATGGCCCGCCACGCCCACGCCGTCAGCGGCCGCACCGGCGCCTTCGTCCCCGTGAACTGTGCCGCCCTCCCCGACACCCTGATCGAAGCCGAACTGTTCGGCTACGCCGAAGGCGCCTATACGGGAGCGCGGCGCGGCGGCGCCAAGGGTCTGGTGGTTGATGCGGACGGCGGCACCCTCTTCCTGGACGAAATCGGCGACATGCCGGTCCAGTTGCAAAGCATCCTGCTCCGCCTGCTGGACGACTGGACCATCCGCCCCGTCGGCGGCTCCGCCCGCCGGACCGTCGACGTCCAACTCGTCGCCGCCACCAACGCGAACCTGGAAGAAGCCGTCCAAACCGGCCGCTTCCGAGCCGACCTGCTCTACCGCCTGAATACGATCGAGATAACCCTGCCCACCTTATCGGAGCGCAAGGACTTCCACCGCATCGCCAGACACCTGCTCCGCATCATCGACCCGGCAGCCTCAATCACCGACGCGGCATTGTCCCTGCTGGCGCAACGCCCCTGGCCCGGCAACGTTCGCGAACTCCGCAGCGCCCTGACCCGTCTGGCAATCACCGCCAACGGCAGCGTCATTGGCGCCGAGCACCTGAATGGCCCTGCCCCACCACCCGCATCTCCCGCCGCCTCGACCCTGGAGCGCGCGGTCATCGACCAAGTCGTAGCGACCTGGGAGTTGTCCGGCCGCAACATCACCGAAACCGCCCGGCGCTTGGGCGTCACGCGCAATACGGTTTACAAGAAGCTCCGGACTATGAGCAATTGCGTGAAACTTGGTCCACAAGGCGGTATCGATGACTAACCCCGCGCAGATCATCCGGGATCAAAACGGTAATCCCGCTTTCGCCGTGTTGCCCATCAATGAGTACGAGCGGTTGCTGGAAGTAGCCGACGAAGCTGCAAGCATCCGTGCGTATGACGCTTACAAGGCTACCCAGCCGGAAACCTTCCCCGATGAAGTTGCATCCCGACTTCTGAATGGAGAGCATCCGGTAAAAGTGTTCCGTGAGTACCGAGGGATGACCCAGACTCAACTTGCCGAGATCGCCGGTCTCCGCCAAGCCTACGTGTCACAGATCGAGGCCGGCTCTCGCATTGGCACCGTCGATGTACTCAAGCGGATAGCCGAAGCGTTGCGGGTAGACCTTGATGACTTGACCTGACCGGCAGCAGCCAATTCGGAAAACTTCAAAGCTCATCCCGTGTTCCGGGGTGATGTGCATCGTAGACGCGGCTTCCAGCCGCGTTGAGTGCGCGGATACGCGCTCCCTCACTTACGCAACGCCTTCGTGTCTGTCGAAGCCGTTGAAGCGCTGAAGCAACGCGGCTGGAAGCCGCATCTACGGACGCTCTTAGCGAAGTGAACTCATCACCCTTAAACGCGATAAGAGCAAACTTCAATCAGGCCAGAATCCATCGTCCATCATCTGAGCGAAGACCCAAGGGCAGACGGCTGGAAAAGTCTGTTCAGGCAGTCCCGTTTCACGCTCGGCGCCGATGAGTGCATCGCCGTAGGCATCTGTAATCGTCTCTTCGAGCAGCGCTTTCAGGCTGGGATTCTTCCGCAGATGACGAGCGATCTTGACGCGCTGCTCCTTGATGGACAACCGCCAGCTATTGCCCCGAAAGTTCGGCTGGAACTGCCATTTCAGCAAATGCAGCAGCAAAACGATCAAACGATCTTCCAGTTGCCGCTGTTCATTGCGGCCCAGGCTCTCGATCTCCTCGACGATGTGTTCGACATCCGCCAAACTCAGGTTACCGGCACGAAGCAAAGATACCTGCTCTTGCGTCCATGCGTAAAAATCGCTGCGATAATTATCGGCCATATACTCTCCATCAATCAAAACCAGCTATTTCTACATTTTAGAAAACACATTATCAGTAAGGTCTGATTTTAACACGGATGGACACGGATTTCCCACGGATGAACATGGATAATATCAAACGTTGATTTCACCACGGCACCGGGAGCGATCAAATTTTCTCCAATCCGTGTCCATCCGTGGAAAATCCGTGTCCATCCGTGTTCCTGTCAGCCCATTCTACCCCAGCGCCCCCGGCCCGCCATCCACCCCCTTGACGTCCCGCGTCAATTCTCATACCTTACGTTTACGTAAACGTTATGCCACTCCCTGAACGCGCGGTGACAAATCATGCTCAGTATGACCGATCCACCGGACGAGGCGGGAGAAGAGCGGACTTTTACCATCAGCGAGCTGGCCGACACGTTCCAGGTCACTCCCCGCACGATCCGCTTCTACGAGGACCAGGGGCTGCTGTCGCCCAGGCGCGACGGGCTCAACCGGGTCTACAGCCATCGTGACCGCGCCCGGCTGACGCTGATCTGCCGGGGCAAGCGGCTGGGCTTCAGTCTGGCGGAGATCAAGGACTTTCTCGACCTCTACGATGTCGATGACCGGCAGATCGAGCAGATGCGCTTCGCGCTGGCCCATGGGCGGGAGCGGATGGCATCGCTGGAGGTCCAGCTTGTCGATGTCCAGCAGACGCTGAGCGAGTTGCGGGCGCTGGAAAGCCAGATCGTCGAACACCTCAAGGCCGCCGGTGCGGCGCCTGACAAGTCTTCCAAGAAATAAGCATTCCAATCAACAGCCAACCAAATCAAGTCGGTGAGGAGCATTCAGCGCCATGAAGAACGTGGTTATCGCCGGGTATGTCCGGTCGCCGTTCCACTTCGCCAACAAGGGCAAGCTGGCCCGCATCCGCCCCGACGATCTGGCGGCGCAGGTCGTCAACGGCCTGCTTAAGCAGACCGGCGTCGATCCGAATGAGATCGAGGACATCATGCTGGGCTGCGCCTTCCCGGAGGGCGAGCAGGGCTTCAACATCGCGAAGCTGGTCGGGATGCTGTCCAACCTGCCGCAGAGCGTGGCGGGCACCACCATCAACCGCTTCTGCGGGTCGTCGATGCAGGCGATTCACATGGCCGCCGGCGCGATCCAGATGGACGCCGGCCACGCCTTCATCGCGGGCGGGATCGAAAGCATGAGCCGGGTGCCCATGATGGGCTTCAACCCGATGCCGAACCCGAAGCTGGCCGAGAGCAACCCCGGCGCCTATATGGCGATGGGCATCACCGCCGAGAACCTCGC
>NZ_JCACHA010000988.1:0-6331 GCF_059503625.1 Skermanella sp. | reverse complement strand
CCGGCGGGAGCACCCTGCCGGCCGATACCCTTTCAGCCGTCACTTGCCGTTGCGCTGCTGGGCGATCGGCTGGGTGAACTGAAGTTCGACGTCCCAGGGGAAGTAGATCCAGGTGTCCTGGCTGACTTCCGTGATGAAGGTATCGACCAGCGGACGCCCGGCGGGCTTGGCGTAGATCGTCGCGAAGTGGGCCTTGGGGATCATCTTCCGCAGGACGGTCGCGGTCTTGCCGGTATCGACGAGATCGTCGATGATCAGCCAGCCCTCGCCGTCGCCGTCGAAGCCCTTGAGGACGCGGGCCTCACGCTGGTTCTGATGGTCGTAGCTGGAGATGCAGACCGTGTCGATCAGCCGGATATCCAACTCGCGCGCGATGATCGCGGCGGGGACGAGGCCGCCCCGGGTGACCGCGACGATGCCCTGCCACGGACCTTTTTCGGCCATGCGCCAGGCCAGCGCCTTGGCATGACGATGCAACTCTTCCCACGATACTGGGAAATGCTTGGCGTTGTCTTTTTCCGGCACGGCCCTTCTCCACACACGACTGCACACCACAATGGATCGGCGGCTTATAACTTACCAGATGTCGCGCGGCAATCGGGTGCTCGTTTCTCCGCATGCGGCGTTGAAGGATTGCGCGGAAAGCCTTCTCATTCTAAGCGTTTCGATTCCAAGCGTTTCCATTCCAAGCATTATGGTCACCTGACGGGGGCTGACGACAGGGTTCGGCCCCGCAACCGGAGCAAATGACATGCTGAATACGCCCTCATCCCGCCGTGGCATGGTCGTGGCTCCCCATCACCTCGCGGCGCAGGCCGGCCTGACGGTCCTGCGCGAAGGCGGCAACGCGGTCGAGGCCATGGTCGCGGCGGCGGCGGCCATCGCGGTCGTCTATCCCCACATGAACGGGATTGGCGGCGACGGCTTCTGGCTGATCGCCGAGCCGGGCCGGGCGCCCATCGGGATCGACGCCTGTGGAGCGGCCGCCGCGGCCGCCACGTCCGACCTGTACAGGACCCAGGGACATGCGGCCATCCCTAGCCGGGGTCCCCTGGCGGCCAATACGGTGGCGGGGACGGTTTCCGGCTGGGGAGCGGCGCTCGCCTCGGCGCAGGGCTGGAGCGGCCGGAAGCTGCCGCTGCCGCGCCTGCTGGAAGACGCGGTCCACTACGCCCGCGACGGCGCATCCGCGACCGGCAGCCAGTCGCGCTTCACGGCGGAGAAGCGGAGCGAACTGGAAGACGTCCCGGGCTTCGCCCGGATCTTCCTGCCGGACGGCAAGGCGCCCGCCCCCGGCAGCCTGTTCCGCCAGACCGATCTGGCATCGACGCTGGAACGGATCGGGACGGCCGGCACGGAGGACTTCTACCGGGGCGAACTGGCACGGGCGCTGGCGGAGGGCTTGCAGCGGGCGGGCAGCCCCGTGGCGCTCGGCGACCTCGAAGCGCACCACGCCAGACGGGTCGAACCGCTGAGCGTCCGGCTGCGGAACGCCGAGCTTTACAACATGACGCCACCGACCCAGGGGCTGGCCTCGCTGATGATCCTGGGACTGTTCGACCGGCTTGCCGACCGGCTGGGCATCACGGAGGCCGACGGCTTCGCCCATATCCATGGGCTGGTCGAAGCGACCAAGCGCGCCTTCCTGGTACGCGACCGCCATGTCACCGACCCGGCCCGGATGACCGTAGACCCGCGCGGGTTCCTGACCGGCGCGGCCCTGGCCGACCTCGCGGCGAAGATCGATCCTGCCCGAGCCCTGCCCTGGCCGCAGTCCGGTCCGCCAGCGGACACGATCTGGATGGGGGCGATCGACGGCGCCGGCCGCGCGGTCAGCTTCATCCAGAGCGTCTATTGGGAGTTCGGCTCCGGCGTGGTCGCGGGCGATACCGGCGTCCTGTGGCAGAACCGGGGCAGCAGCTTCTCGCTGGACGAATCCGCGGTCAACGCGCTGGCGCCCGGCATGCGCCCCTTCCACACGCTGAACCCGGCGCTGGCCCGGTTCGACGACGGGCGCGTCATGCCCTATGGCACGATGGGCGGCGAAGGCCAGCCGCAGACCCAGGCCGCCGTCTTCAGCCGCTACGGCCTGCTGGGCCAGGAGCTCCAGACGGCGGTGACGGCGCCGCGCTGGCTGCTGGGCCGCACCTGGGGCGCCGGCACCACCAACCTGAAGATCGAAAGCCGGATAGGCGACGACGTGATCGAGGCCCTGCGCGCCGCCGGCCACGACGTCGAGGTGGTCACTCCCTTCAACGACATGATGGGCCATGCCGGCGCCCTGGTGCTGCACCCGGACGGCACGATCCAGGGAGCCTCCGACTGCCGTTCCGACGGCACGGTCGCCGCCTTCTGAGGCTGCTGGAAACGCTTTGCAAAAAAACTTTCAGAATGGGGTTGCGCAGGTCAAACTCATTGGCTAGTTTCCGGCCCACGACGAACCGCACGGTTCAACGCCTCGCAAGAAGCGGTCGAGAAGATGGCAAGCGCCCGTAGCTCAACTGGATAGAGCATCTGACTACGGATCAGAAGGCTAGGAGTTCGAATCTCTTCGGGCGCGCCACTTTCTTATAAAAAAGCTGATCTTCGGCACTTGGCGCGGAGCCAGCAGGCAAATGTTACGATGCCTGCTACGATGGTCCGTCATGCCGTACCCCAAGAACCTGCATCTCCGCTCCAACGGCACTTTCTATGCGCGCCTGTTCGTTCCTAGCGATCTGGTTTCTCGCTTTGGTCGGCGTGAGCTGACACGCAGCCTTCGAACATCACGGCTTAATGAAGCTGAACGCGCATTAACCATACTGAAAGCTGCCAGCCTCAGATTGTTCGCCATGACGAGAGCGAACCTTTCCCTGAGCACGACCCAGATTGACACCATGGCTCGGAGCTACTTCGAGTCGTCGCTGGCGGAAGTCGAAGACATGCGGCTATCCCGGCGCATTCAGGGCCACTTTGATGATGATCGCCCGTATGATCACCGGCACGCCGAACTCGATACGTTGGCCGAGATTGCCGACATTGCCCGCGACAATCGGGACCGCAACATCCTGACGAATACCGAAGATAGCATCTCTGTTATCGAACAGACCGAAGGTGTGACGATCCCGCGCGATACGCGCGAGTACCGGCAGCTTGCTCATAAGGTGCTGCGCGCTGATTGTGAAGTGGCGCGGATCATTCACGAGCGCGCCTGCGGTAACTTCGATGCCGCACCGGAAGATCCGTTGTTCAGCAAAGCCCTATCGGTAGCGGAACAGGAATCGACGCCATTAACGTTGGCAGTCGCTCCCCATGCGGAACCGACCGCTGGGGTGACGCTGATTGAGGTGTATGGAAGTTGGCTTTCAGAGCGGAAACCAACACACCGGACCAAGCTTGAGTGGGACACGGCGGTTAATCGCTTCGTGGAGCTTCATGGCGACCTGCTGGTCAGTGGGATCGGAACGGGCCATATCCGGGAGTTCAAGGACATCATTCGCCAACTGCCCCGACATCGTTCTGGCGAATGGAGCAACATGCCCCTGCGCGAGCTGGTGGCGAAAACCTGCAACGATCCCTCTGTTTCCCGCGTCGCCAACGAAACCGTGAAGAAGCAGCTCGGTGCTTTGAAGGCGCTGCTCGGCTTTGCCGTTGACAACGGCTTCTGCGCAACCAACGCCGCTGGCGCGGTTAAGTTTCGGGCTGGGAAGTCGGTCGAGCCGCCGCGCTTACCCTATGGTCCTGATGACCTCAAGCACATCTTCGAGCAGTCACCGCTTTACCGTGGCTGCCATTCACCGGCACGACGCAGCCAATCCGGTACCACCGTGATCCGCGATGCGTTGTTCTGGCTGCCGCTACTCGGCCTTTTCACGGGCGCAAGACTGGAAGAGATTGGGCAATCGCTCGTGGAAGATATCCGCGAGGAGAACGGTGTGTGGCTGCTTGACATCAACGCGCAAGGCGGCGACAAGTCGCTCAAGACCAAGGGATCACGCCGTAAGGTGCCGCTCCATCCGGAATTGATCCGTTGTGGATTTCTGATCTATGTGGACGGTCTCCGTGCTCAGAAAGCGCGCAGCCTGTTTCCTGACCTGAAACCTGATTGCGCTGGTCGGATCACCGGATACCTGTCTAAGCAGTGGGCGCGGTACTGCAAGGGGATCGGCATGGCCGACAGCCGCAAGACCTTCCACTCATTCCGTCATGGCTTCAAGGATGCCTGCCGCGCCGCGGGGATTGAAGAAGCCGTTTTCGATGCGCTGATGGGGCACAGCGGTGGGTCTGTTAGTCGGCGTTATGGCCAAGGATACCCGCTTGTGCGGCTCGCTGAGGCGATGGCACGGGTTCAGTATGACGATCTGCACCTCTCCCACTTATACGCAGCGCATTGTTGAAAAACCACATTTCAGCGGTTTGTAAAGTCTGAATCGCTTGGGAGCGTGATGTCGCCCGATGATGCGACGGCATGGGCGTAGGCGTTCCAGATTTTTTCCACAACGCTATAAACAAGTTGAAAGCCCGTCGGGACCGAACATCGGAAATACTTCAGAAAAATAATTGCAAAAAAATATCATTGATATCGATTCTGATTGCCTATGTGGATCAACAACCAGATAGGTTATCAATCTGCTAACGATTTACAATCTATTTTGGAATGGTCAGCACTTGAACGTACTGGGCAGATAATTCAAGATTAGTCGGATTGAACGGATCCTAATTCCGCCAATTCATACAATCAAGATTTCTTGATTCAGGTTTCAAGATGCCAATCACGCTTTTTAGCATTGGGAATAAACTATGGATAGTCTTGAAAAAGGCATAGGCTACGCACTTACGCGAGAGCAACTCATTGCCGATAATCCACACATACTTGAGGCCCAGGAAACTTGGGCCGACAGAAGCGCTGGTCCTGATGCCGATCATCCTTACCTCAGCACAAAAGACAAAGATGGCTATGGTAAGCGACGGATTAGGTACCAGGGACGGTACATAACCGTGCCGACATCACGGATCGTGATTGCTCTATCCGAGGGATATATTGCCGCAGATCGGGAAGCGGCTCACTTGTGCCAGGACCAGACATGCGTCAATCCTCGGCATCTGGAAGCGATGCTGCCCGAAGATCATCGTCGGTACGATGCGGAACCAAAGCGGCATAAGCGCCGGACGAAGTACGGCAACGGCAAAGCTGTCTTTTCAGTCTTCACTATCACGCAGGATGATGTAGCCCGGATAGACTGGCTGGCGGAAGCCAGCGAAGCACGGCTGTTTGCCGGACACCTCGTCAGGGAAATGCGACTATCTTGGTATGATGCTCACCGAGTTGCCGCACGCCATACGGATTTACCAGAAACTCCCGAATTCATCGAATGTATCGAAGCCTTTTACCGAAACATTCTTGTTGAACCGGACCTTTCCACCGCATCCTCTGGATATGCCAATTAACTCCTGTAAAGGCAGGACCGGAACAAGCGCAGCAGCCGCAAGGCTGCTAGCGCAGGTAGTTTACAAAACTACCTTATTACCTTAAGACCTTATCCTTCAGTCCATGAATGGTTTAACTGACCCTTCGGCATTGCGCCGGATGGCTCATCTCATACACCTACCCCATTCCTATCAAAATACCTTACGGCCTTACGGCCTTAGGCTCTTGCCCGGAATAACAATCATGACTAACCAGATCAACGTCTACGGGAATGCTCCCGCAGGTGAACATAACGCGGTGTTCGTCGGATGCACTCATGAGCACTTTAAAGGTGCAAAGCTACCTAACCGATGCATATCCGGCTTCCTGCTGATTAATCCGGACGGTACCGAACCGCTTCGCGATCCCGATGGTAACGAGTATTATGCGGCGCATACATCGAACATTCCCAAGGGCAATAACCCGAAGAGCAGCCTCTATAAGCTTAGACAGGCCATGTTGCAGCCCTACGAGTACGATCCAATCGATGCAGCAATGGGGGTCCCGCCGTGGGAACACTTCACCGCTTGTAATCCGGATGGAACGCGGCGCATCGTCGGTATCCGTGTTGAAGAACGTCGCTGTGAGAACGGTAAGCTGGTCAGCATCGTCACCCACCTCCAACGTCCTCGGGATGGCGTTTGGCAGGACTTGAGAGGGAAGTTCGAAGGTCCACCGGATGCGGCGTTACGACAGCCAAAGCATCCACAATCTGGAAAGAAAGTTGAAAGGGCCTCTGACAGATACCGTTGGATACTACCGGATGGAACACGCGGAAATTTGACCATGCAGGAATTCAACGGGTTGAAAGGTATCGAAGAAATCATGTACATGGAGTGGAAAAGCGAGACAAAGTTCGATAAACCATGGTTCAACAGCGATAAG
>NZ_JCACHA010000987.1:0-6336 GCF_059503625.1 Skermanella sp. | reverse complement strand
TGCTCGATTTCCGCATGGTCGCGGACAGTCTCGATCCGTGACCATGCGACCCGGCTCTTGTGCTCGAAGAAGGGCGGCAGCCGGCGGCAGGTGATGTAGCAGTACCGGTTGATGGTAGTCGCCAGCACGGCGCCGCCATGGTCCTGGAACCAGGCCGGGTAATCGCTGCCGCCGCCGAAGAACGAGATCCGGTAGGGGGTCTGGGTGATGATCATGGACGCGGTTCTTTCCCGTCCCGATGCGCATGACGGCCCGCGTCCTGGCCCAGGTCCTGGCCCGGTTCCTGGCCCGGTTCCTGGACGTCAGCGGACAAGGAAGCTGTCTCCCCGGCGGCCGACCTCGCCGCGCCAATAGTCGAGCAGGTCGCGCATCGTGCGCTCGAACGGGATCTGCGGTTCCCAGCCGGTATGGGCCTTGAAACGCCGGGTGTCCGGCACCTGGAGATCGGCGTCGATCGGCCGGAGCCGGTCGGGATCCTCCTCGACCCTGATCGCGTTGCCGCGCGGGGAGAAGCCGATCAGCGTGTCCAGGATCTGGCCGACCGAACAGCTATAGGTCCCGCCGATGTTGTAGCAGGCCCCGGCGATGGGATCGACCGTCACCAGCGCGTGATAGGCCCGCACGGCATCCCGGACATCGGCGATCGTCCGCAGCGAGTTCAGGTTGCCGACCTTGACGACCGGCTCGATCAGGTCCGCCTCGATCAGGGCGATCTGCTTGGCGAAGCTGGATTCCGCGAAGACATCGCCGCGCCGTGGGCCGGTATGGGTGAACATCCGGGTGATCAGCGTGGTCATGCCGAAGGCTTCGGCATAGTAGCGGCCGACCAGATCGGTGCCGACCTTGGAGATGGCGTAGGGCGAGGCGGGATGGAAGCTGCAATCCTCGTCGATCGGCAGCTTCTCGCGCGGGACCCGCCCGAACACCTCCGACGAGGAGCACACGTGGATCACCGCGTCCCTGGCATGATCCTTGAGCGCGTCGAGCACCCGCACCGTTCCCTGGACATTGGTTTCCAGCGTGTCGAGCGGGGCGTCGAAGCTGGTGCGCGGGAAGCTCTGGGCCGCCAGATGGAAGACGTAATCGGGCTGCGCCTGCCGCACCGCCTGCTGGATCGACAGCGTGTCCCGCAGGTCGCCGTAGAGCAGCCGGATGCGGTCGCCCCGGTTGATGCGCGGGACCAGCGCTTCCAGGTTGTTCAGCGGGCTGCGCCAGCGGCACAGGCCGAAGACGTCCCAGTCGGTATGCTCGATCAGGAACTCGGCCAGATGGGACCCGACCATTCCCGTGATCCCGGTGATCAGCGCGCGCGGCTTCGTCATTCCGTCTATCCATCCGATCCCGTTCAAGCCAAGCCGCGGTCGCGCATGAAGGCGCCGATCCGGTCGGTGACGTAGCTGCGCGCCTGTTCGCCGATCGCCTGATGGTTGCCGAACGAAAAGGCGTTGGTCATGACCCGCGTCCCGTTCCTCAGGTCGCCGACGACGCGGTGGGGCCAGTCCTTCAGGGCCGGCTGCAGGGCGATGTTGCCGCAGATGATCGGGCGCGTTTCGATCCCGGCCCGGTTGAGCGACGCGGTCAGGTCGGTCACGGCGAACGGCGCCGCGTCGCGGACGGTGATCGGGAAGCCGAACCAGGAATGACGGCCCTTGGGCGTTTCCTGCTGGAAGTCGAAGAACTCGCCGAAGCGGGAAAGGTCCTGCGCGAACCATGCGGCATTTGCCCGGCGGGTGTCGACGAACCCGGCCAGCTTCGGCAACTGGACCGAGCCCATCGCCCCCTGCAATTCGGTTGGCCGCAGGTTGTAGCCGACATTGACGAACAGGAACCGCTTGTCGATATGAGGATAGCGGTCGTACCAGACCTGCTGGTCCTCGACCTCGCGGACCCAGCCGTGGGCACGCAGAATTCTGTAAAGCTCCGCCAGCTCGAAGTCGTCGGTGACGCAGATGCCGCCTTCGAGCGTCGTCATGTGGTGGGAATAGTAGAAGCTGAAGGTGCCGACCCGTCCGAAGCCACCCAGCGGCTTGTTGTCGTAATAGGCGCCCAGCGCCTCGCAGCAGTCCTCGATCAGGATCAGGCCGTGCCGGCGGCACAGGTCCGTGATGGCGTCCATGTCGCAGGGATTGCCGTAGACCGGGACGATCATGACGCCGCGCGTCTTCGGCCCGATCGCCCGCTCGATCTGGGCCGGATCGATATTCAGCGTCAGCGGGTCGATGTCGACGATCACCGGGACCAGCCCGAGCTGGATCAGCGGCCATACCGTGGTCGACCACGACAGCGCCGGCACGATCACCTCGTCGCCCGGCTTCAGTCCGTCGCGGGCGGCGGGGTTGGCCAGACCGGCGATCGCCAGCAGGTTGGCGGAGGAGCCGGAATTGTTCATAACCCCGTGCCGCCAGCCGAAGAGATCGGCGAACTCCCGCTCGAACGCCTTGACCTTGCGGCCCATGGTGACATGGGTCGTCAGCATGCATTCCAGCGCCGCGTTGATCTCCTCCGCGCCGAACGTCGGCTCGTGAAGCCTGACGACGGGAGCGTCGGGATCGAAGCCGAAGTCGTGGGCGGCGGCGCAGTATGCCGAAACGCTGTCGCGGACAATTTCAAGAAGATCGGCCGGGTTCCGGCCGTCGGTGCTGGTCATGTCGGGTTCTCCCTCTGCCGCCCGCTTCAGAACGGGCCTTTGAATTCGACGATCTCGCGCGGGTCGTCCTGCGCGATGGTCCAGGCCGGCGCCCCGGCGCCATGGACAAGCTCATGGGCGGCGAGCGCTATCGACCACGATGTCGGATAGAAGATTTGTTCCAGCGGCCTCGTGGTCGGGCAGGGGGTCGGCAGATAGCCGAGCCGCTTCACCCTGAACGAGGACTCGCCCTGGAGCCGCTCGACCACCTGGGACACGATCTCGGCGCTGGCGCCGCAGTTCAGCCAGCCGTTGTCGACCACCAGAAGACGTCCGGTCCGCTTCACCGACGCGGCGATGGTGCCGATGTCGAGCGGCGCCAGACTGACGGGATCGATCACCTCGGCGCCGATGCCGCGCTCCGCCAGCAGATGGCCGGCGCGGAGGGCCTCCACCACCATGTGGCTGATCGCGACGATGGTGACGTCGGACCCGGCGGTCAGCCGGCGCGCCTGACCGAACGGCACCTCGTAGGCTTCCTCGGGTACGATGCCCTTGAAGCCGTACAGCATCCGGTGCTCGACGAAGACCACCGGGTTGTTGTCGCGGATCGCGGCGATCAGGCAGCCCTTGACGTCGTGCGGCGTGGTCGGCGCCACGACCTTCAGGCCCGGGACATGCATGAAGTAGGAATGGAACGCCTGGCTGTGCTGCGCGCCCTGGCCCCAGCTGCGGCCGATGACGGCGCGCACCACCAGCGGCACGGCATGGGCGCCGGAGAACATGTACGACTGCTTGGCCGCCATGTTGACGAGCTGGTTCATGCACAGCAGCAGGAAATCCATCCGCTGGTGGACCTGGATCGGGCGCAGGCCGGCCAGCGCCGCGCCGATCCCGATCCCCGTCATCGCGTCCTCGGAAAGCGGCACGTCGAAGTTGCGGTCGGCGCCGAACTCTTCGTGGAGGCCCAGGGTGGTCCCGTACATGCCCTTGGCGTCGTCGACGCCCTGGCCCATGACGAAGACATCCGGATCGCGGCCCATCTCCTGCCGGATCGCTTCCGCGATCGCCTGGGCATAGGTCAGGACGCGTTCGGCGCTATTGGGCGAAGACATGGTCGAATATTTCTTGGTCCGAGGGATAGGGGCTGTCTTCGGCATAGTCGATCGCCGCCGCCAGTTCGGTTTCCACCGCCTGCTCGACCGCCCGGCGCGCCGCTTCGCCGATGGTCCGGTCCAGGCGTTCCGCCAGTGCGGCGACCTGGTCTGCGGCGATCCAGCGGTCGAGTTCCGCCTCGCAGCCGGTCCGGTACTGCCGGTCGTCGCCGGGGCCGACATGGTCGTGCCAGCGGTAGGTCTCGCATTCGAGGAAGCGCGGACCCGACCCGGCGCGGATTGCCGCGATCGCCTCCGCCGCGGCATCGAGCAGGTCCGGCACGCCGCCGCCCTCGATCCGGCGGGCGGGAATGCCGTAGGCCTCGGCGCGGGCGCACAACCCCGGTCCCGCAAGACGGTCATCGACGCGCGAATATATGGCGTAGGAGTTGTTCTCGCAGACGAACAGGATGGGCAGTGTCTTGAGCGCCGCGAAGTTCATGCTTTCGTGGAAGGCGCCTTCGTCGGTGGCTCCCTCGCCGAAGAAATTGACCACTATGCCGGGACGCTTCCGGAGCTTCTGCGCAAAGGCGTAGCCGACCGCCTGCGGGATCGCCGATGCGACGATCGCCGAGGTGCCGACCATGCCGACGGAGGTATCGACCAGATGCATCGAGCCGCCCTTGCCGCGCGCGCAGCCGCCCGCCTTGCCGTAAAGCTCCGCCATCATGCCGTTGAGATCGCCGCCCTTGGCGAGATAGGCCGCGTGCCCGCGATACGTGGCGAACACCGTGTCCCGGACGGTCAGATGGGCGCACACCGCCGCCGCGACCGCTTCCTGGCCGATCGACAGATGGACCGGGCTCTTGATCTTGTCCGTCGGGTAAAGGCGGACGATCTCCTGCTCGACCCGCCGGATGAGATACATCGTCCGGTAGACGGAGGTAAGTGTAGCTTCGAAATCGGGATTCAACATGCGATTATTTCACCGATTCGCTTGAACACTAGTTTCAGGACTTTTAATTGACTCATGATAACTGAGGGTTTTCTTGGTGAAAGACCCTCGCGCCTGTAGATTTTCCATATCGGACAGCTTCGGTGCTGCCAAAGCAAGGGTTAAGCCTAACGGACTATTCCATTCTATCCTTACGGAATGGTTAATGAGATTTGTCCGGCTGTTGGGAATAGACATATCGGGTTATGTCTCACCGTAGCGGCGGCTGCGGCGGGGAGGCCGTGGCGGTACAATCCCGCTCCCAGCCGGATTCCCTTACTACTGACATACGCCCAAGCCTCGGATTATAGAAAAATTAACGCTCTTGGTCCTATCCAGTTACGGATAGGTCAACTGTGCAGAATGTCATGACCGAAACAATCTCGTTCCGATCGAACCCCGATGCCGCTCTGGCCCTGTTCAACGAACAGGGGTTCTTCATAGAGCAGGACGTCCTGTCCCCTGAGCAGTGCGACCGCGTCATCGCCGCGTCCCGAAGCCTGCCCAATGCCTTGAACGGCGATTTCCGGCCCCAGATGAACGTCCACAAGATGGACGCCGCCTTCTACGAGGTCATGAGCCTGCCGGCTATCGTGCGGGTCATGGATCTGCTGGTCGGCGGCGAGGCGTTCGGGTTGCAGAGCCAGCTCTTCATGAACCCGCCGGACCGGATGGGCATGGGCGTGCATCAGGACAACTACTTCGTCGAAGCCCCAAACGGCGCCTTCGCCTCCGCCTGGACGGCGCTGGTGGATGTCGACAAGTCCAACGGCGGCCTTTACGGCTATCCCGGCATTCACAAGTCCGGCCGCCGGCCGGTGCGCGAGGTGCTGGACAAGGCGAATGCCGGAATCACCTACGAGCGGACGGACACCCTGAGCGAGGAGACCGACCTTCCGGACGGGCTGGACAGGGTGGATGTCCGCATTCCGAAGGGAGCCGTCCTGTTCCTCCACGGCGACTTCCCGCACGGCTCCTACCGCAACATGTCCGATGGCCACCGCTACGCGCTGCTCAACACCTATATCCGGGCCGGCGAGCCTTTCCGACGCGGCAACACGGGCAAGCGGGAACAGGTGCCGGTCCGCGGGATCGCTCCCGCCGATTTCGTGGCGCGGTTCGAAGGACAGGATGTTTAAGGATGCGATCGGCTGGCTATCCAATCCGGCGCTCGATGCGCTGACCGGGCATCCACTGTTCGAGGAAACGGCCGTCGCCGCGTTCCTGGCCGAACAGCCGCTGACCTTCATCGATATCGGCGCCCGGGGCGGCACGCACCACCTCGTCAGGCCGGCCGCCGGCCGGGTGGCCGTCCTGGCGTTCGAGCCCGACCCGGAGGGCTACGAAACGCTGCTGGACGAGGCGGCATCGGGGACTCCGTGGGCGCATTTCCGGGTCGAACCGGTGGCTCTCGCCGGTCGTGAGGGCCGCATGCCGCTGCATCTGCTGGCGGTTCCGACCAACCACTCGCTGCTGCCGCCGAACGAGGCGTTCACCCGGCGCTACGCCATGGAGAAGTTTGCCAAAACCGGCGAGATCGAGGTGGAGGCCACGACCCTGGACCAAGTGATCTTCGGTGATGGCCGTCCGGGGGGGGCAAGGGAACGATCCGCATCGCAGCC
>NZ_JCACHA010000986.1:0-6348 GCF_059503625.1 Skermanella sp. | reverse complement strand
CCCGACAGCCACCGAGGTCACAAGCGATTCAGACAAAGAGAAAACCGCTCTAGAGATCTATCTCTGCTACGGCTTGGTCATCGGCCTCGGCATCGGCCTCGGCATCGGCTTCGCCTACGTGCCGGCGACAGCCGCCGTGCAGCGCTGGTTCGTTGCCTGGCGCGGCCTCGCCTCAGGCATGGCGGCGGCTGGCATCGGCGTCGGCACGGCGCTGGTGCCGCCAGCGGCCTGGGCGGCCGCGGCCCTCGGCGGCTGGCGCGCGGCCTTCGCCGCGGCTGACGAGATCGGCCGGGAGGCCACTTTCCTCGGCTGCGCCGCCGCGGTGGTCGGGCTGACCGCGCTCTGGGCGATGGCCGATGGCCACCTGCTGCTGATCGCCTTCGCCATCGGCTTCGGCGCGGCCTATGGCGGCTCTGTCGCGCTGCTGCCGGCGGTGACGGCCGATCGCTTCGGCCGCCGCGGCGTGGGAGGGATCATCGGCGTACTGTTTACCGAGCGCGGCATTGCGCTGCTCGTCGCCGCGCCGGCGCTTGCCCTGTTGACGGACTGGACCGGGTGGTACGCAGTGCCGCTGGGTGTGATGGCGCTAGCCGGCGGCTGCGGTGTGGCGCTGCTAGCGGTCGTACCGCGATCGTTGTAGGCTCGCTTCCCGCCCGACGAGGGCTATAAAGCCGCCGTCAATGGCGACACCGCAACGAGGTCCCAAGCCGACCGAGGCGGTCAGTCCCTTGCGATAAGGCCCGCCTGTGGCAAGTAAGCGTTTAACAGGAGCGATGTGCTTCAGTCCGGCGCGGCTGTAAGGTTGCGCGGCCTGAAGGCAGGCTGCATGCCTGCTACACAGGTGCCCAGTGTTGGAGGCGAGGGAACATCACCGGCTAACGGACGAGATCGGCAGCTACGCGCCCATGCCGGCCAGCCCGACATTGATTGCGCCCAAGACCCCTCCATGACCTACTCGCCCAAGGATTCGAATGTTGGACGCAACCGTTGACTGGGCAGTGGCCCAGCACCCTCAGGCCCAGCTTCGTCGGTCTGGTTGGGTCGATCTGCGGGGCCCCTGGGGCTTCGCCTTTGACGACGAGGACCGTGGCATCCAGGAGGGTTGGCCGAGGCGCGCCGAAGCCTTCGATCGGGAGATCCTCGTCCCCTTCCCACCCGAGTCCCCAGCGAGCGGCATCCAGGAGCGAGGCTACCACCCGCTCGTTTGGTATCGCCGCGTGTTCGAACTCCCGCCAGCCGGGCGAGCGCCTCGGCTGCATCTGACCTTCGGCGCGGTGGACTACGAGGCCCAGGTCTGGGTCAATGGCCAGTTCGCCGGGCGTCACGAGGGAGGGCACACACCGTTCACCCTCGATATCACCGCCTGCCTCTCTCCCGAAACCGAGCAGGTCATCGTCGTGCGCGCCTACGACGACCCGCTGGATCTGACCCAGCCGCGCGGGAAGCAGTACTGGGATCCGGAGCCGGCAGAGATCTGGTACCACCGGACCACAGGTATCTGGCAGCCGGTCTGGCTGGAGCCGTTGGGCGAAGCCTTCATCGAAGAGGTGCGGTGGACTGCCGATCCGGACCGCTTCGCCGCCCAAATGCGCCTGCGGGTAGGCGGGCGCGCAGCCAAGGCGACCCAACTCCGCCTGCGCCTTTCGCTCCGCGGGCGACCGCTCGTGAACGACATCTATGACTTGGACGGGGCGGTACTGGATCGTGAGATCGTTTTGCCCCGTCGCATGCACCGTGTCCAAGCGATTTGCTGGGCGCCCCACCATCCCCACCTGATCGACGCCTCGATTGAGCTGTTGGCGGCCGACGGCTCCGTGCTCGACCGGGTCGAAAGCTACTTCGGCCTACGCCGAATTGAAGCCGTGGACGGCCGGCTGCTGCTGAACGGCGTGCCACTGTTCCTCCGCTTGGTGCTGTCCCAGAACTATTGGCCGCAGTCGCATCTGGCGCCGCCAAGCGACGAGGCCATCCGGCGGGAGGTGGAGCTCGTCAAGGAGCTCGGTTTCAACGGCGTGCGCATCCACCAGAAGATCGAGGACCCGCGGTTCCTCTACTGGTGTGACCGCCTGGGCGTGCTTGTCTGGGGTGAGGCAGCCAATGCCTTCCAGTTCGACGAACGAGCCGCCCAACGGCTGTTCCGTGAGTGGGCAGACGCGGTCCGGCGCGACTACAATCACCCCTGCATCATCACCTGGGTCCCGTTGAATGAGAGCTGGGGCGTGCCGGACCTGGAGCACGATCCGGCCCAGCGTGCGTACGTGAAGGCGCTGTACCACCTGACGAAGACGCTGGACTCTACGCGCCCAGTGATCGGCAACGATGGCTGGCAGAACGCCATCGGTGACATCTTCGGTGTGCACGACTACGCCATGGACCCCGCCAGGCTGACCGAGCGCTACGGCTCTGCCGAAGCGCTCCAGCGCACCTTCGAGGCGCTCCGCCCGGCACATAACCGCCTACTGGTCGACGGCCAAACCTTCGAGCAGCAGCCAGTAGTGGTCAGCGAGTTCGGCGGCCTCAGCATCAAGCCTGGCGAGGGAGAGAACTGGTATGGCTATGCCACGACGAATGATGCGCAGGAGCTGCTGGTGCTCTATGGGGCGCTAGTCGGGACCTTGCTAGACAGCACCGGAATCGCGGGCTTCTGCTACACCCAGCTCACCGACACCGAGCAGGAGACCAATGGCCTGTTGACTGCCGCCCGCGAGCCCAAGCTGGATATCGCCACCATCCGGGCAATCACTTCCCGCCCGGCTAGGTCCGTCCCAAGCGAGATCCTGGATGCCATCTTCCAGCACGAGGTCGCAAGACGGCGTGCGAACCAGGCGAAGGAATAGCCTCGCGGTGACGGCTACTTGGACAAGGCTGAGCAGGCGCGAGATTGCGCAGCACACAGGTTTCCTAGCTGGGAGAAGTTGGGAAGCCCCCGACGCGGTAGGGTGTCCATTCAAACGACGGAGCCTGATGCTCCACAATCCAGCGCATGACCTTCGGGTCGCGCGGGAGCAGGTAGCGCCAGCCCTCGGTCAGATCGACCAGCAGTTCGTCAGCACCGATTTGCTTTTCCTGCAGGTCCGAGCCGATGCCGGCAAAGGTCGCCATGCGCTGTCCGCATTGCTGACTCGCAAGGATGCGGTCTGACTCCTCGTTTACGCGGCGACCGAGATCCACATCCCTGAACTGGCCCACCGGCCGCGTGTGAAGGACCGGGACACCGTCGATGATGCCAATGTCGCGGTAGTCGAGAAGCTTCGGCCAGACGGAGTCGAGCCCCCAACCCCAGCCTGTCGTTGACAAGTCGAGGGTCGGAAGCAATCGCTCCAGCGTTGCGCCACTGAAGCCGGGCACCATGATCTCCACAAAGCCGACACGCCGGGCAAAAAAGCTTCGGTTTCGCATGGTGGCGTAGTGCGCGTAGTGGGATGCTTCGTGCAAGCCCGGCGCGAAGAGCTGGAAGCGCAGCGCCCGTGCCGCATTGAACATGGCGCTGATCGTATCTTGGCTAGCGAGGATGTCGTCATCGGGCAGCCAGATGAAATCGTATTGCCGCCAACCATCCCAATCGTTCAGCAGCTGCCGCAAGCCCGTCCATTTGGGGCCGGGGATGACATTTCCCGTAATGCAGTCAATATCTGTTTGTGGCAGCAGCTCTTGGAACGGACAAAGATAGAGATCCCAGTCGCGTGGCTTTCCGGGATCGACCCAGCAGCGATGCAGTGAGTTACGTCCGACACGCGCCAGAACCAAATTTCTACCCATAACCCCTGTTCCCTCAGCCTTGCCGGCCATAGCCGGCGCAGTTCATGTCCAAGGTGGCGGCGAGAAAATAAGTGGTCGCACCGCATGCAGGTCGGTGGCGATCAGGGCACATCTCTCCCGCATCTCATTGGTTGGCGGCAGCAGGTCCGGCACCATGATCACGGTCGCGCCGGCCGCATAGGCTGCGCGCACGCCGTTGTAGGAATCCTCGAGCGCCAGGCAGTGTTCCGCCCGCATGCCGAGCTTTTGAGCTGCCTGCATGAACAGATCTGGATGCGGCTTGCCGCGAGCGACATCATCACGGGTCACGATCGCGTCAAACCGGCCCAAGATGCCAGTGCTACGAAGATGATGTTCCGCCTTGACCCGGCTCGAGGATGTCGCAACTGCCTTCGGCATTTCCAACTCCTCGAGATGCGAGAGAAGGCAGCGCACGCCCGGTTTCAGCCGCAGCGCACCGGCCTCGATCATGGCATCCATGTGTCGGCTCGCCGCTGCCAGGTAGTCTTCGGCAGGAAAGCCCGGACCGAAGCGTTCCTGCACGAGAACACGGCAACGGTCGGCCGGAACACCGATCATCGCGTAGCGGAAGCTCTCCGGCGCCGAGATACCCATTTCGATCGCGGCCTGCTCCAGGCCCCGCATAGCCAGGCTCTCGGTGTCCATCAGCAGGCCATCCATGTCGAAGAGCACGGCCTTGATGCGTAACGCTTCCACGTGAGCTGTATCCGTATCCTGGGAGGTCATTTGTATTCTCACCTGCCACCCTGTTTGGGAGCGGCCAACAAAGCCTTGACAGTGGCATGGGGCCCCATGCGCTGCAGATTGCCAACCGCCTGCGTCAGGCCGACCCGGAACGCTTCAAGCCGCGGCAGGTCGCGCCCGAACACGTCTTCCATCGCCAACACCGAGGCAGTGAGGCGCTCTGCGTCACCCCCCGCAGCGGCACCCAACGCCTGCATGCGCCCAATCAGCGGATCCTCAGTTTCCGCGGCATGACCGTGGCCGACACATCCCGATGCGCAGCAGATCCAGGCCGCAACGGCGAGCAGCGTACAGGGTGCTGGACGGCCGGCCTCCAGGTTCTCCTGCAACGAGGCGAGTAGGCGTGGTTGCAGCTTCTCCGAGCCATTGCGGCCAACCCGGCTGAGTTGATGTGCGATGCTGGGATTGCGCCAGCGCTGCATAAGCTGATGGGCATAGGCGTTGATGTCGTGTCTGCTCGGCGGCAGCGTCGGCTGTTGCTCCGCCAGCATGAAGCGCAGGGCGTAGGCGGCGAAGACTGGATCCTCCACAAACTCTGCGACGACCTGCATCCCGGCCAGCGACCCGAGATAGGCGATTGCCATATGCGTGCCGTTGAGCAGCCGCAACTTGGAGGCTTCCCAAGGCGCCACGTCCGGCACGAACTCCGCACCGGCTGCCTCCCAGGCGGGACGCGGACCGGCGAAATCCTCGATGACCCATTGACGGAATGGCTCGGCGCAGACCGGCGCAGCATCGAACATGCCAAGCGCCGCCGCAGCATCGCCCATATCGGCCTCGGTCGTCGCCGGCGTGATGCGGTCCACCATCGAGCACGGGAACTGCACCGAACTGGCAATCCAGCCAGCGAGCTCGTCATCGAACAGCGCCGCATAATCGATCGCGGCCTGGCGCAGGATCCGGCCATTCCCATGCAGGTTGTCGCAGGACAACACGACAGGAGGGCGCCGGCCCGCCTTGTGGATTTTCGCCAGTCCAGCCACGAGAACACCCAGCGCACTGCAGGGCAGAGGTCCGTGCAGATCCTTCTGAATATCAGGATGGTGAACGGCGAGCCGCTCGGTAGCCGGGTCCAGGCAGTAGCCCGAGGAAGTCACCGTCAGCGTCACGAGGCGGATCGCCGGGTCGGTGAAACGGGCCAAGAGGGCAGCCGGGTTCTCTTGCGCGAAGACGACCTCGCTGAGGGTGCCAATCACTGTAGCGCCGGCGCCGTGCAGGCCACGCTCAAGCAAGGTGTAGAGGCCATCCTGCGGCTGCAGGGCATCCCGCATGGTGGGCCGCTGCAGGCTTGCGGAGATGATGCCCCATGCGGGCGGAATGGCGCCCGGTTTGGCTTCGATGGCCCGCTGGGTAAAGACGGCCTGGTGGGCACGATGAAAGGCCCCGCAGCCAAGATGCAGGATCCCGGGACGGAGTGCGGCCACGTCGAAGCCTGGACGGCGTACCGTACGCGGCAGGTCTCGCAGCGTCGCCAGCGACAAGCGCGGCGATGCGTCGGCCCGCGAGCTTATGCCGGCAGCAGATTCGAGAGATGAGACTTTCAGGGGAGAGAGATGGACCACTTGCGACAACCTTTCGGGTCTCCATGAAAAGGAGCCCCAATCAAGGCTACGTTAAGCTTTTTTTAGTGGGCAGAGTTCCAAGCTGTTCCTGAACGAATACCATAATTATGAGATGTTCGCTGACGTACATTGGGCCAAATTGATACTATTATCGATCGTTTACTTCAGGTGACCTCAATTATTCGGGGAAGCAACGTGGTAACGGGGGTTAGAGCATTTCAGGTTTAGTCGAACGCGTAGCCTGAGTTGGCAAGGTAGTTCT
>NZ_JCACHA010000985.1:0-6352 GCF_059503625.1 Skermanella sp. | reverse complement strand
CCTATCTAAACCGATCCCGCTCGCCCTCAAGAAAACCCAGGCCGAATCAATAATAGCGCTACGGACACCGCCAACCATATGCGGGCACCTGCGGCTTCGAACTGGGCCACATTGCTTTCGCGCTGCCGATGTCCGGCAACAGCTTGATAGCCCCGACCGCCGTCATTTCAAACGCGACGCCAATCTCAGAACCCGATTGAGAATGCTCGGGGATGGCCGACACGGCGGAGCAGTAGGACGCCGAGGCTGATGCGGATCATGGCTTCGCTGACGTCGCAGCGGCGCTCGTAGTCGCGGACGAGGTGGCGCCAGGGTCGTGCCCCACAGCGTGGTGTAGGAGTGATACTCCTCGGCGGACTGCGCCGCGGCGTCAGGTGGCTGCAACTGGCAGGTTGACGGCGAAGTATCGCTCACGCCGCTGATGGTCGCCAGCGTGGACTTGCCTCGGAGAAGTGGAGCGGTCCCGATGACGCAAAAGGACCCCCATGAAGAAGCAGCGACGGTTTACGAAGAAATTTGAAGGCGAGGCTGTTCGATTGGTTCGGACGAGTGTCCGAACCCAGCGGGAGATCGCGGAGGATCTCGGTTGGGCTTTCGACGTTGGTGCGCTGCCTCGGCTGCAGCCGGGATCGCGCGGCGGAAGCGACTGGCGGATCGACAGCGCCGGACGTGGCGGCGGAGCTGAAGCGGCTGCGACGGGAGAACGAGATCCTTCGCCAGGAGCGGGACATCCTGAAGCGCGCCACTGCTTTTTTCGCCCGGGAGGGAAGTCGATGAGCTTAAGGCTCGTTGGCGAGGCGAAGAAGGAGTTCCCCGTGCACCGCATGTGCCGCGTCCTTGGCGTCAGTCAAAGCGGCTACTTCGCCTGGAAGGAAAGTTCGGCGTGCCGCCGTCAGCACGAGGACATGGTGCTGCTGGCCCATGTTCGGTCGGCCTTCGCGCTTTCCAACGGCACGTACGGCAGCCCACGCATGACGCACAGTTGCGCAACGACGGCCTGACCGTTGGCCGCCGCCGGACAGCGCGCTTGATGTGCGAGAATTGGCTCAGGGCGCGGCAGAAGCGGCGGTTCAAGCGAACAACCGACAGCCACCGCACCTGGCGGGTGGCGCCGAACCTGCTCGATCAGGATTTCATGGCGGCAGGCCCGGCTCAAAAAATGCGGGGCCGACATCTCCTACATCTGGACGAAGGAGGGCTGGCTGTACCTCGCCGTCGTCATCGACCTGTTCACTCGCTGTGTGGTCGGCTGGCCGACCAGCGATAGGCTACACCGCGACTTGGCCTTGGCGGCGCTACGGAAAGCGATTGTCATGCGCCCCCCGGCAGCGCGGCTGACCCACCATTTGGACTGCGGATTGCAATATTGTTCTACGGACTACCAAGCGGATCTCGAGACCGCGGACAGCGGATGGGCCGACCGGGTGCTTGGTCGCGCAGACGACGTGCGGCGGCCGGAACCAGGCAGCCACCGTGCCGGGCCAACGCTCCTCGGTCGCCGGGATTTCCGTTAAGCCGCCTATCATTGATTCCAGCCCGGGGAGGACTTGCGATGTGCAATCTCTACAGCATCACCAAGGGCAGCAGGCCATCCGCCAGTTCGCCCGCGCCATAACCGACCGGGCCGGCAACCTGCCGCCGCTTCCACGCGTGTTCCCGGACTATGCCGCGTCGACCGCCCGAAACCGGCCAGCAGTCCTGGTGCACCAGACTCGCTCCGCGTTCCAGCAAATGACTGATTGATCAGCCGATGACGGTTGGGAGGGCTGGAAGCAACCGGACAACCCAAAGACGCAGGTGGACAACGCATTCAAGCCGCTGCGATGACTCTGCGGGATAGCCGTCCTGGCGGAGCCAGTAGGAGTTTTTGAGGTGCTGTGACGTGCAACCTCGTACAACAAGATGTTGCTCGACCTTTTGTGCTGTGGCGGAAGGAAAAGCGAGCGCAAGCTGGGGAGAGATAGCGATGAGCGGTAAGACGGGACGCTTCTCTAACAAGGTGGCCGTCGTAGCAGGCGGTGCCTCAGGCATTGGTCTCGCGCTTCTGCATAGTCTGCACCGCGAAGGCGCCAACGTCCTCTGCGCGGATGTCAATCAGGAAGCGTTAGACACAGTGGCACGCGTCTTTGAGGCGCGAGTGACCTGCACCCGGGCCGACGTCACCAGGGAAGCGGAGGTCGAGGCGATGATGAGCCTCGCCGTCGAACGCTTCGGCAGGCTCGACTGCGTCTTCAACGTCGCGGGTGCCTCCCGGCCCGGCTATATCGTGGATTTGAGTGAAACGGATTGGGACTTTACCGTCAATCTCTGCCTGAAGGGCGTGTTCCTTTGCACGAAACACGCGGCGCGGCACATGCTGGGCCGCGGGGGTGGCGCGATCGTCAACATCGCCTCGCTGAACGCGCATGTGCCCATGCATGCCGGTGCCGCCTACGCCTCAGCCAAGGCCGGTGTCGAGATGCTGACGAAGAATGCGGCGCTCGAGCTCACTCCGGACGGTATCCGCGTCAACGCCGTGCTGCCCGGACTGGTGGAAACGCCGCTTACTCGCCGGCACTTCGAGAACCGGGACGCGCTTGCCGCCTTTTTGGCCCGCATCCCAGCCGGCCGTGCGGCGCAGCCCGACGACATCGCCGGCCCCGCCCTCTTCCTGGCGAGCGAGGAGGCGAGCTATGTCTCTGGGGCCAGCCTCTTGGTGGATGGCGCTTGGGCGGTCACCGGCTATCCCGATATGCGGCCCTTCCGCGGCGCCTCCGCCTGGTCATCTCGCGTTTGATAGAAGGGTAAGCAAGATCCTATTTCGCTAAATGCCGCTGTCTGTCCGACAAAAAAGGAAGGATTGGAGGATGCAGAAGAGGACCATCCTTATCGCCGGCGTCGCCGCGCTAGCCGCTCCTGGCTTGGTCCACGCCCAGGGCACGCCGGGTATCACACCGACTGAAATACTGTTTGGTGGCACGACGGCCCTTTCTGGCCCAGTTTCCGCGCTCGGGGTGCAGTGCCGAGCGGTCGAAGGCGTTTGCCGCATGATAAACGAGCGAGGCGGCATAGCTGGCCGCAAGCTGTCCTACATCCTCTATGACGACGGCTTCAGCCCGCCGAAAACGCTCGAGCAGGTGAGGCGGTTGATAGAGCAGGACAAAGTCGCCTTCCTCTTTAACATGCTCGGTACTGCGCCGAACAATGCCGTGCTGCGCTACGTGAACCAGCGCAAGGTGCCACACCTTTTCCTGTCGGTGAACGGCGACAAGTGGGGCGATCACGAGGCGCATCCCTGGACCATGGGGTTTGCGCCAAGCGCACGCACAGAGGCGCAGGTCTATGCGCGCCATGCCTTGACGGCAAAGCCGGATGCGCACTTCGCCCTCCTTTACCAGAACGACGATTTCGGGCGAGACCACATTGCCGGGCTACGCGATGTGTTGGGCGCTGACTATGATAGTAGGGTTCGTACGGCATCCTATGAGGTAACGGACCCGACGGTCGACAGTCAGCTCATTGCTCTGCAAGGGGCGGATGTGTTGGTCTCCGGCGTCACCGCGAAATTTGCGGCCATGGCTATCCGCAAGGTGCATGAGCTGGGCTGGCAGGTAGCTCACTACATCCCGAGCGGGACAAGTTCTGTCGCTGGGGTCATCACTCCCGCAGGCGTGGAACGTTCGGTCGGTGTCGTCTCGTCGGCCTATCTCAAGGACCCGAACGATCCGGCCTGGGCTGAGGATGCCGGCATGCTGCAATACCGCGCCTTTTTGGCGAAGTATGTTCCAGATGCGGACATCACCGACATCTATTACGTTTATGGCTACACCGTGGCGCTCGCGCTGGTACAGGTGCTGCGCCAGTGCGAGGGCCAACTCACGCGCGAGCGGATCATGCAGGAGGCAGCCAATCTCCGCGGTCTGGAGATCCCAACGCTGCTACCAGGCATCCGCATCGACACCTCGCCAGCCGACTATCGCCCGCTGCAGCAGCTGCAGCTGATCCGCTGGGCTGGTCGAACTTGGCAGCGCTTTGGCGAGGTAATCGACGGCGCGAAGAAGGTTTAACTTTGGGCAATTTAACTGCGGGTAGCGATGGCCCGCAGTTGAACCAACATCAGTGCGAGGATCACCATGCGTCTCGCCGCCTATAACGTCGAGAACCTCTTCGATCGGCCAATCGCCATGAACCTCGATGACCGTGTGGAGGGCGATGCGGTCCTGATTGCTTTCGCAGAACTGAATGCGCTGCTCGGGCGCGCAGTCTACCGCATCTCGGAGAAGGTGCGGATGGTCGCGCTCCTGACCCAGCTCGGCCTCGAACGCTCGGACACTGGCCCTTACGCGACCCTGCGACGCAACCGAGGCGTCCTTCTCCGCCGCCCACAGGCCGGCGGTGTCGAGGTGGTCGCCAACGGACGCGTGGACTGGGCCGAGAGCCTCGAACTCCGCGACGAGCCGATCGACGCCGTCGCAATGCAGAACACCGCCCGCGCGATCATCGCGCTGGACGCCGACCTGCTTGGCGTGGTCGAGGCCGAGAACCGCCCGAGCCTCAAGGCCTTCAACGACGGCGTCATTGGAGCCCTCGGCGGAACACCCTACGACGGAGTCATGGTCATCGACGGGAACGACGCACGGGGCATCGACGTCGGCTTGATGGCGCGCGGGGGCTTCGGCATCGGTGCCGGCGCAGCCACGTCGATGACCGCCCACCAGGCGGCGGCGAGCCGATCTTCTCCCGTGACTGCCCGGACTACCGCATCACCACGCCCAGGGGCGCCAGGCTTCACGTTCTCGTCAACCATTTCAAGAGCAAGGGCGGGGTGCAGCGCGTCTCGAACGCGCGCCGCCTCGCCCAGGCCACGCGCGTCGCGGAGATCTACCGCGACTTGATCGCCGACGGCGCCGAGCACGTCGCGGTCATCGGCGACCTGAACGACACGCCGGACAGCGCGCCGCTGACACCACTCCTCGGCGCGACCGACCTGCGCGACGCCTTTTTGCACCCCAACTTCGACGACGGCGGCTTTCCCGGCACCTTCGGATCCTGCGGCAAGAGGGACAAGATCGACTACCTCCTCCTCTCCCCCGCCATCTTCAACCGGGTCATCGGGGGCGGGGTCGAACGTCGCGCGATGTGGCCGGGCGTGCGTCCGAAGCGCTGGGACGTGTTCCCGGAGCTTGAGGAGGAGCGCGATGCCGGCTCCGACCATGCCGCGATCTGGGTCGACCTTGACCTGGCTTGACCTTCCGCGCCGCGCCTACCGCGGCGGCGGCTGCTTCCCGAACCGCCGCCGATCCTTCCAAAAATGTCCGCCCGTTTCTGCCCGGCGCCGCTCGGCCCAGTCTTGGAGCTCCAGCACGACCTGCAGCGGCAGAAAGCCTGGCGTCTCGGCCACCAGCCAGCTGCGCCGGTACGCACCCCGCCATTGCTAGAGTAAGCCGCGGCTCACATCAAACCGCCCAGCAATCTCGCCGGGCTTGACCCCAGGCTCGTTCAGCTCCGCCCGGATTCGTAACTTGTCCCCTATCCCGCAACTGCCGGCGGCGCTCTACCGCGATGATGGTCTCCATCCGCCACCCCGCGGCTTGTCCTTACCGACGCTTCAAAGAATGCTTGTAAGATCCAAAACAGGTCCCGAGCAGGTTCGGTAGGCAGCCTTTGGCCCATGAGTACGATATGCCGAGGCATGAGGCCGGCGAGGCTCCATCTGCAGGCCAGACGGGCATGCCGTTGAAGTGCCGTCATTCTTGCAGGCGCCGCGGGACCTCCGCCCTGGAGGAGGCCCGGGGACGCTGTCGCCCAACTCTCCGGTAAAATTCAGCAAGGAGGGGCAGATCGACCGCGACCCTCATGGTGGCCGCCACCGCCAGGGCGGAGAGCGCCGCCTTCGACACAAGCCCCATGGTCCCGTCAATCAGCATCGCGTGGACGACGCTGCCCACGACGATCACCAAGGCGAAGCCGACGTGGCAAAGACGCCAGACCATCAACCTCCACCGCAGCCGCCCGCGCAGGGCGGCGAGCAGCGCGGAAGCGAGCACCGCCCAAGTTGCGACCACACCCCAGGCGGAAAACGGCGTCGGCGACCGGAGGAGGAGAGCGTCCATGACGTCGGGCGGGCTGGTCAGCCACAGGGCACCGACATGGACCGCCACCGCCGCCACGAGCCCGGCGCCCACCCAGGCATGCACTCGCCGCCCGAGCCGCGCGCCCAGCCCCGGCAGGTATCCCCCGGCGAGCAATGGCTGGACGAGGAGCAGTCCCAGCGCGACCACCCCCGCGAACCCGGCCGCGATGTAGACCGGATCGCGCCATGCTAGCCTGACCTATTCACCGGTGTCTGCTTGAGCGGGCCCTTTCGGGCTGA
>NZ_JCACHA010000984.1:0-6383 GCF_059503625.1 Skermanella sp. | reverse complement strand
CAGCCATGACGCGGTATCGCCGTTTCAACGATCATAGGATAGGTTTCCTTAACCTGTTTCTGATAGAAGGAACCATCCTCGCGGATACCGGATCTTCGACATCGTTGACAGCACAAAGAAGCCCCGGCCAGGAACCGGACCGGGGCGATAGTGACACTTGATGACCGATGGTGACAAACAGTGACGCGGGAGAGGTTTTTTTCCCATTGCGAACGTCACTAAGGCTCTTCATCCGGCAGCCGCCGGCTTCCGTCCGCCCCTAGGCCGCCCCTCGTCCGCCCCTCGTCCGCCCCATGGGGCTTCATGACAAATGATGACATTCACCCACTGCTGGGGGGATGTCTACATAGCCCGTCCGCCTCGCCTCCCCCTCCCCCGCAGTCGCGGTTCTTGTTCAGGCCTCCTCCAGGTAGCGCCGCCGCAGGTGACGTTCATAGACGCTGGCGTCCAGCGGACGCCCGGTCGCCTTGGTCAGCAGCTGGTCGGCCGGCAGCAGGCTGCCCTGGGAATGGATGTTGGTCCGCAGCCAGTTGACCAGGGGGGAGAAGTCGCCGCGCCCCAGCCCCGGCAGCACGTTGTCGTCGGCTCGGGTCGCGGCGTCGAACAGTTGGGCCGCCGTGATGGCTCCCAGCGTATATGTCGGGAAATAGCCCCAGGCGCCGCCCGGCCAGTGGATGTCCTGAAGGCAGCCCAGCCGGTCGGTCGTGACCTTCAGGCCCAGCAGGTCGCGCATGCCCTCGTTCCAGGCGCCGGGCAGGTCGGACAGGGTCATGTCGCCTTCGATCAGCGCCTTTTCCAGGTCGTAGCGGATCAGGATATGGGCGGGGTACGTCACCTCGTCGGCATCGACCCGGATGAAGCCCGGTTCGACCTTGGTATACAGCCGGTGCAGGTTGGCCGCGTCCCAGGCCGGTCCCGTCCCGCCGAAGCTGTCGCGCATCACCGGGGCGGCGAACTCCAGGAAGGCGCGGCTTCGGCAAGCCTGCATCTCTATGATGAGCGACTGGCTCTCGTGCAGGCTCATGCCGCGAGCCTCGCTGACCGGCTGGCCCAGCCAATCGGCCGGGCGGTTCTGCTCGTACAGGGCATGCCCCGTCTCGTGCATCACGCCCATCAGCGCCTTGGTGAAGTCGTCCTCGTCGTAGCGGGTGGTCAGCCGGACGTCATGGGTGGCGCCGCCGCAGAACGGGTGGAGGCTGATGTCCAGCCGGCCCTTGTTGAAGTCGAATCCTGCGGCCTGCATCATCCGGACTCCCAGCGCCCGCTGGGTTTCGATGGGGAACGGACCCTGGAGAGGCAGGATGTCCGGGCGGCTCCTCTGGCGCTCCAGCACCTCGCCGATGAAGCCCGGCAGGAAAGCCCGGAGGTCGCCGAACACCTTGTCGATATGGTCGGTGTTGCCGCCCGGCTCGTAGCTGTCCAGCAGCGCCTCGTACAGGGAACAGCCCAGCGCCTCGGCCTTGGCGGCAGCGATCTGGCGCTGGAGGTTCAGCACTTCCGACAGGCTGGGCAGCAGCATCGCGAAGTCGCCGGTGGGGCGGGCTTCGCGCCAGACCATCTCGCAGCGGGATATCGCGCGGGAGCTTGCCTCGACCAGATCGCCCGGCACCGCCGTCGCATGGAGATAGGCGCGGCGCATCTCGTGCAGGTTGGCTTCCTGCCAGTTGGAAAGCTCGCGCTCGTGCTCGGCGTCGGCCAGCAGGTCGGCGTTGTCGTCGTCGGTCAGCAGTTCGTGGCTCAGGACCTTCAGGGTCGCAAGCTGCTCCGCCCTGCCGTCGGCGGCGCCGGGAGGCATCAGCGTCTCGGTGTCCCAATGCAGGATGCCGAGTGCGTCGTTGATCGCGGCGAGCCGGGCGAAGCGCCGTTCCAGCGTCTGATAGGCGGACATCCGAGCCTCCCTGAAGTCGTTCGTTGGGGGTGTTCCGGCGGTCAGGGCTCCCCGTCCCCGGAGCCGCGCCGCCAATGGAACACGAAGTAGATCACGATAAGCGTAACCGCCAGGCTGTACCACGTGAAGGCGTATTGCAGGTGGTTGTTGGAGATGTTCACGTTGGTCCGGCCGCCGATCGGGAAGCCGCCGGGATTCGGGGCGTCTCCCGCCTCGACGATGACGGGAAGCGGATCGCCGGCGCCGGGGGCCGCTCCCGCCTGCCCTGCCTGGGCGGCCATCCGGGGCACGTCGTACCAGAACCACATGTTGGCGGCGGGATCGTTGTCGGGCTGCATCCAGCCCCGCTCCGCCGGGACTCGGGCGACCCCCTCGACGGTGACGGTGCCCTCCGGCAGCCCCTCGGGCCGGGATTCGGGATCGCGCTTGTCCAGCGGTACCCAGCCCCGGTTGACCAGCACCAGCGACCCGTCGTCGCGCTTCAGCGGCGTCACGATCTGGTAGCCGATCTGGCCGTTCATGCTGCGGGCGGCAAGGTTCAGCTCAAAGTCGTGGAGGAACCGGCCGGTGACGGCGACGCGGCGGAAATCCCAGTCGGCGGGGTTCTCGATCTGGGCCGGAAGGGGCGCCGGGGCGGCGCGCAGGCCGCTCTCGATCCGCTCGATCAGCGCGTTCTTCCAGGCCAGCCGCTCGACCTGCCAAGTGCCGAGACCCAGCATGATCGCGACGGCGGCGACGGTGAAGAGGGTTGCGGCCAGACCGGGACGGAAGCGGCGTCCGTCTTGTTCTTTCTCAACCAGCGCAGGCATGGGTCAGTCCCGCGGGTTCGGGGGAGTTTTGGGGGACGGGTCGCCCGGCAGGTCGGGCAGATCGTATTCGCTGGATCGGTGGCGGAACTGCAAGGCCATCAGGTAAGCCTTGGCCGGTCTCAGCATGCCCAGCGACAATCCCAGGATGACGACGGTCCAGACGATGGCGTGAAGCCAGAGCGGCCAGTCGACCGACATCGCGACCCACAGGGCCACCGGGACCACCGTGAAGCCCAGGATGAAGGTCATGAAAACGGCGGGACCGTCGCCGCTGTCGCCCCGCGCCAGTGCGAGGCCGCAGCACTCGCACCGGTCGGCGACGGTCAGGAACCCTTTGTAGAGCCGGCCCTTCCCGCATCGCGGACAGCGGCATTTCAGCGCCGCCGCGACCGGGGAGAACCGAGGGTAAGGGGTCGATGTCAGGGCGTCAGGCTCCCCACCAGTAGATCGACACGAACAGGAACAGCCAGACCACGTCGACGAAGTGCCAGTACCAGGCGGCGGCTTCGAACCCGAAATGGCTCTTCGGGGTGAAGTGGCCCGACCTTACCCGGAACCAACAGACCGCCAGGAAGATCGTCCCGATCAGGACGTGAAATCCGTGGAAGCCGGTCGCCATGTAGAAGGTCGACGGGTAGATGCCGTCCTTGAAGCCGAACGTGGCGTGGCCGTATTCATAGACCTGGAAGCAGCTGAACAGGATGCCCAGGATCACCGTCAGGCCCAATGCCACGCTGGCCGTCTTCCGGTCGCCCTCGACGATCGCATGGTGCGCCCAAGTGACCGTGGTGCCGGACAGCAGCAGGATCAGGGTCATCATCAGCGGCAGATGGAAGGCTTCCATCGTCTCGATGTTCTCCGGCGGCCAGACGCCTCCGATCGCTTCCTTCGGATACAGGCTGGCGTCGAAGAAGGCCCAGAAGAAGGCCGCGAAGAACATCACCTCGGAGGCGATGAACAGCGACATGCCGTAGCGCAGGCCCAGCTTGACGATGGGGGTATGGGCCTTCTCGCGGACCGACTCGCGGATCACGTCGCGCCACCAGCCGGCCATCACGGTCAGGACGCACAGGAAGCCCAGGGCCGCCAGGAGCCAGCCGCTGCCATGCATGTACATGACGCCGCCGACCGCCATCAGGCCGGCGGAGAATGCGCCCAGCAGCGGCCACGGGCTGGGATTGACCAGATGGTATTGGTGCGTGTGACCGCCCTCGGCGCCATGGCCGTCGGCGGCCGAAACGCCTCCGGGGTAGACGCCGGGATTGTGCGCGTTCAACTCGGCCATGCTGTGTAACCCTCGTTCTTTGCTCTTATCGTTGAATGACGTTTGAGTCAGTTGGACGTTTCAGTCAGTTGACTGCGTTGGGATTGGTCCCCGCCTTGGACACCGGCCCCGGATCGTCATGCGCCCGGAAGAAGGTGTAGGACAGGGTGATGGTCGAGACGTCGTCCAGCTTGGGATCGTCGGCCATGGCCGGATCGACGAAGAAATAGACCGGCATGTCAACCGTCTGACCCGGCTCCAGCCGCTGCTCGTCGAAGCAGAAGCACTGGATCTTGTTGAAGTAGATCCCGGCCTTGTCCGGCGTCACGTTGTACGTCGCCATGCCGACGATGGGCTGGCCGGAATGGTTGATGGCGCGGTAGCTGGTCATGGCGGATTCGCCGATCCGGACTTCCATCTCGTGGGTTTCCGGCCTGAAGCCCCAGGGCAGCGCCCCGTTGACGTCCGCGTTGAACCGCACCTTGACCTTGCGGTCCAGGATCTCGCCCGCCGGCCCTTCCGCGACCTGCGTCGTCCCGCCGAAACCCGTCACCTTGCAGAACAGGTTGTAGAGCGGCACCGACGCGAACGACAGCCCGACCATGCCGAACACCAGCCCGAACAGGCTGGCCATCACGATCAGGTTGCGCCGGCGCATGTCCCGCGGGGTGCGGTCTCCGCTCATGCGTTCCCCCCGATCCGGACCAGGGTGATGACGTAGAGCAGCGCCACCAGCGCCAGCAGCGCCACCATCACGGCGATGTTCTTGCCGCGCCGCTTGCGCTTCTGCTCGTCGGTCAGCCGGGTGATCTGAATACGGTCGGCGTTCATGGTGGTCGTCCTTGCACTCTTTGGTCGGGCGGATCAGCCGAACCGGATCAGCGGTCCGTAAAGCTGTTCCCCGATCAGCAGGGAAAGCAGCAGGAACAGGTAGAGGATCGAGAAGCCGAACATCTGCTTGGCCGAACGGTCCGTCTTGTCGCGGCAGACCTGCACCGCGAACACGACGAACAGCACGCCCAGCACGCTGGCGCCTGCCAGATACGGCAGTCCGGCGATGCCGACGAAGTACGGTGACACCGCGATCGGCAGAAGCAGCAGCGTGTAGATCAGCATCTGCTTCTTGGTCTCGCGCTCGCCGGCCACGACCGGAAGCATGGGAACGCCGGCCCGCGTGTAGTCACCGTTCCGGAACAGGGCCAGCGCCCAGAAATGCGGCGGCGTCCACATGAAGATCAGCAGGAACAGCAGGACCGACGCGACGCTGACGTCGCCGGTCACCGCCGCCCAGCCGATCATCGGCGGGAAGGCGCCGGAAGCGCCGCCGATCACGATGTTCTGCGGCGTGCGGCGCTTCAGCCAGATCGTATAGACGAAGACGTAGACGAACGACGCCAGCGCCAGCAGCCCGGCCGCGACCCAGTTGACCGCAAGTCCCATCAGGGCGATGGAACCGATGGTCAGGACGACGCCGAACGACAGCGCCTCGTCCGGATCGACCCGGCCTTCCGGCAGCGGACGGTTCGACGTCCGGTGCATGACGGCGTCGATATCCCGCTCGTACCACATGTTGATGGCGCCGGACGCCCCGGCGGCCACCGCGATGCAGAGGATGGCGGTCAGCGCCAGGACGGGGTGAAGGTGGCCGGGGGCCACGATCATCCCGGCAAAGCCGCTGAACACCACCAGCGACATGACACGGGGCTTCAGCAGTTCGAAATAGTCGCGGACGCTGCCTGTAGCGACGCCGCCGACCGACGCCTCGGCGTCGGGCCGCATGGTGATGTCCGTCATCTCTCGTACTTCTTCCCCGGTCTTCTTTTAACCAACTTACTTACTTGCTTACTTCACGCGCGGCAGTTCGGTGAACTGGTGGAACGGAGGCGGCGAACTGACCGTCCATTCCAGCGTGGTCGCCGCATCGCCCCAGTAGCTGGCGCCGACGCGCTGGCCGCGGGTGATCGTGTAGATCGCGATGCCGACGAACAGCACGGCCGCCGCGAACGACAGGTACGCGCCCACCGACGACACCATGTTCCAGCCGGCATAGGCGTCCGGATAGTCCGGGATACGGCGCGGCATGCCGGCCAGACCCAGGAAGTGCTGCGGGAAGAACGTCAGGTTCACGCCTGCGAACGTCATCCAGAAGTGGACCTTGCCCCAGAACTCCGGATACTGCCGGCCCGACATCTTGCCGATCCAGTAGTAGAAACCGGCGAAGATCGAAAACAGCGCGCCCAGCGACAGCACATAGTGGAAGTGGGCGACGACGTAGTAGGTGTCGTGCAGCACGATATCCATGCCGCCGTTCGCCAGCACCACGCCCGTCACGCCGCCGACGGTGAACAGGAAGATGAAGCCGACCGCGAACAGCATCGGCGTCTTCAACTCGATCGAACCGCCCCACATGGTGGCGATCCAG
>NZ_JCACHA010000983.1:0-6405 GCF_059503625.1 Skermanella sp. | reverse complement strand
CGAGGCCGGCGCCGACATGGTCTTCGTGGAAGCGCCGACGACGGAGGAGCAGATCGCCGAGATCGCCCGCCGGGTGCCCGGCTGGAAGCTGATCAACATGTTCCAGGGCGGCAAGACGCCGCTGCTGCCGACCCGCCGTCTGGCCGAACTCGGCTACCAGCTCGTCATCATGCCCAGCGATCTCCAGCGTGCCGCCATCGCCGCGATGAGGCGGGCATTGCACTGCATCGCCGAGGACGGCAGCACGGCGGCCATGGCCGGGGACATGGTCACCTTCAAGGAGCGGGAAGAGTTGATGGGCACCGCGCACTCACTGGAACTGGACCGCTGCTGGGGGGCCTGCGCGGTTCCGCCAAACCCGAACGGGGTGCGGGGCCACGGGCCCGGCACCCCGTTCTCCTGAAGGACGAAGCCTTCCTTACTCTTCCGGCAGCACCGGCTCGACGTTCCAGATCTCGGATGCGTATTCGGCGATGGTCCGGTCGCTGGAGAACCAGCCCATCGACGCCGTGTTGATGACGGCCTTCCGAGTCCACTGGTCCGGATTGCGGTAGAGGTCGGCCACCGCCTCGTGAGCTTCCCGGTACGCCTGGAAGTCGGCCGTCACCAGGAACGAATCGCCGCCGTCGGTCAGCGCCTGGATCAGCGGCCGGTAGCGGTGCGGGTCGTTGGGCGAGAAGACGCCGCTCGCGATCATGTCCAGCGCCCGCTTGAGGGGCGGGTTGGCCGCGATCACGTCGCGCGGGTTATAGGCATTGCCGTGCCGGAGCGCTCCCGCTTCCTCGGCGGTCAGGCCGAAGATGAAGATGTTTTCCGGTCCGACGGCGTCGCGGATCTCCACGTTGGCGCCGTCCAGCGTGCCGATCGTCAGCGCACCGTTGAGCGCCAGCTTCATGTTGCCGGTACCCGACGCTTCCATGCCGGCGGTCGAGATCTGCTCCGACAGGTCGGCGGCGGGCATGATGATCTCCGCCAGCGTCACGTTGTAGTTCGGCAGCAGCGCGATCTTCAGCAGCCCGCGGACGGAGGGGTCCTGGTTGACCACCTTGGCGACGTCGTTGATCAGCTTCAGCGTCAGCTTCGCCATGTGGTACGACGGTGCGGCCTTGCCGGCGAAGATCTTGGTGACGGGCACCCAGTTGACCGTCTGGCTGTCGCGCATGTCATTGTACAGCGCGATGGTCTGAAGCACGTTCAGGAGCTGGCGCTTGTATTCGTGGATGCGCTTGACCTGAACGTCGAACATGCTGTCGACCGAGACTTCGACGTTCAGTTCGCGCCCGATCAGGGCCGCCAGCCGCTTCTTGTTCTGCCGCTTGGCCCGGCGGAATTCCTCGCGGAAGACTTCGTCCTCGGCGCGCGGCTTCAGCGCTTCCAGCTCTTCCAGGTTCCTGATCCAGCCGCTGCCGATCCGGCTGGTGATCAGGTCGGACAGCGGCTTGTTGGACTGGTGCAGCCAGCGGCGCGGCGTGATGCCGTTGGTCTTGTTGTTGATCCGCTCCGGGAATTCGGTATGCAGGTCGGCGAAGACCGTCTGCTTCATCAGTTCCGTGTGAAGCCCGGAAACGCCGTTGACCTTGTGGCTGCCGATGAAGGCCAAGTTGCCCATGCGGACGCGGCGGTCGCCGTTCTCGTCGATCAGCGACACCTTGGACAGGGTCGCGGCGTCGCTCTTGCGCGCCTGGACCTTCTGAAGGAAACGGCCGTTGATCTCGTAGATGATCTGCATGTGGCGCGGCAGCACCCGCTCCACCAGCCGCACCGGCCAGGCTTCCAGCGCTTCCGGCAGCAGCGTGTGGTTGGTGTAGGAGAAGGTGCGCTGGGTGATGTCCCAGGCGTGATCCCATTGCAGCGCGTGCTTGTCGACCAGCAGGCGCATCAGTTCGGCGATGCCGATGGCGGGATGGGTGTCGTTGAGCTGGATCGCGGCCTTTTCCGGCAGCAGGTCGAAGCCGCTGTGATGCTGGCTGTAGCGGCGCAGGATGTCCTGGAGCGACGCGCTGGTGAAGAAGTATTCCTGCTTGAAGCGAAGCTCGCGGCCGGCGTCCGTCGCATCGTTCGGATACAGGACGCGGCTCAGGTTCTCCGACAGGATCTTCTGCTCGACGGCCTTCATGTAGTCGCCGTCGTTGAAATGGCCGAAGTGGAAGTCGCTGGTCGCCCGCGCCGACCACAGGCGCAGCGTATTGATCGTCTTGCCGCCATAGCCCACGACCGGCGTGTCGAACGCCATCGCCAGCACGCGCTCGGTATCGATCCACTTGTAGGCCCGTTCGCCCATGCTGTCGCGGGTCTCCTCGACCCGGCCATAGAACTGGACCGGGTACAGGATCTCCGGCCGGGGGAACTCCCACGGGTTGCCGAACTGGAGCCAGTGCTCCGGATGCTCGACCTGCCAGCCGTGCTCGAAGCGCTGCTCGAACAGGCCGAACTCGTAGCGGATGCCGTAGCCGTAGCCGGGCAAGCCCAGCGTCGCCATGCTGTCGAGGAAGCAGGCGGCCAGACGGCCCAGGCCGCCGTTGCCCAGCGCCGCGTCCGGCTCCATGTCGACGATATCGCCCAACCGCAGGCCCAGTCCGTCCAAAGCGTCGCCGACCGCCTGCATCACGCCCAGGTTGGCGAGACTGTTGGTCATCAGGCGACCGATCAGGAACTCCAACGACAGGTAGTAGACCCGCTTGGCGTCGGCCTTGTAGTAGTTCCGCGTGGTCTCCATCCAGCGATCGACAAGCCGGTCCCGTACACCGAAGGCGGATGTGGTGAACCAGTCGCGACGGGTGGCTGCTCGCGTGTCCTTGCCCACCGTGTAAACCAGACCTTCCAGAAACGACCTTTTAAAGGCTTCCGTGTCCAGGCCCCGGTGTTCCAGGCTTCGCGGATTGTAGCGTGCGTCCATGGATACGAGACTTTCTGCTGCCGACTTCATGATTCGAACCGCGCGCCCTGTTCGTCGCGCGAATGACTACACGTGTACCTGTATTGAGGTTAACACTTCCTGAGCGTTGCTAATCCGGATCTGCATGTCCGGTTGTACCTGACGCATCTTCCCTGTACCGGTGAAGAGCGTAGGATAATTTCACACGAGCGCGATCCATATCCGTCCCGAAGGGTGAGAACGTGGACCATATTACGGTAATACAACGAATTTCATCGGAAAAGGCAATCAGACGCGCTACCGTTTCGGATATATCCGCTCTATTGGAAGTCGAAAATCGCTCTTTCGAGTCAGATCGCCTCACCCGAAGGAACTTTAATTACCTTCTCAAACGAGGAAATGCTGTCTGCCTGGTGGAAACGGCAGGTTCCGCGGACGGAAGGACGGAGGGGCGGATCGCGGGATACGTCCTGCTGCTGTTCAACGCCGGGACATCGCTGGCGAGGCTATATTCCTTCGCGGTAGATCCCGATTTCCGCCGGACCGGCGTGGCGCACCGCCTGCTGGACGCAGCCGAGCGCGCGGCCAAGGATCATGAATGCGTCTATATACGGCTGGAGGTCCGGCGCGACAACGAAGCGGCGATCGGCCTCTATCACCGGGCCGGCTACCGCGAGTTCGGCATCTATCGAGACTATTACGCCGACCACATGGAAGCGTTGCGCCTGGAAAAGCTCCTGCGGCCGGCGACGGGACCCAGCGGAAGAGTGCCGTACTATGAACAAACTCTGGATTTCACCTGTGGACCTTCCGCCCTCATGATGGCGATGAAGGCGCTCGATCCGGCGCTGGAACTCAACCGAATGCTGGAACTCCGGATCTGGCGGGAATCGACCACGATCTTCATGACCTCCGGTCATGGCGGATGCGGTCCCTACGGTCTGGCCCTGTCGGCGTGGCGCCGGGGTTTCGATGTCGAACTGGTGCTGAACGACGACCGCGCGCTGTTCCTGGACAGTGTGCGCAGCTCGGAGAAGAAGGAGGTGCTTCGTCTCGTCCAGGAAGAGATGCAGGGAGAGATCGCGGAAACCGACATCCGGGTCAGCTATCGCGGTTTCGGGGCCGGCGAGTTGACGGGACTGGTTGAGGCCGGGGCGATCCCCGTCGTGCTGATCAGTTCCTACCGGATCTACCGCGAGAAGTTTCCGCACTGGGTCGTGGTCGCCGGCAGCGACGAACGGTTCTTCTACGTTCACGATCCCCTGGTCGAAACAGCCAAGCACACCAGCGACACCGATCGCGTCAACATGCCCATCCTCAAGAAGGACTTCGAGCGAATGGCCCGCTACGGCAAGGCCCAGCTCAAGGCCATGGTCGTCCTACGCTCCCGGCAGGATCATCACTGAATGTCGTCTCACCTGATCATCGTCGACAAGTCTTCCTCCTTCAAATTCGACCGCACCGACCTCGAAGTTCTCACGACCAAGGATTACATCGCCCGTCCGGAACTGGTCCGCACGCGCAATCCGAAGATCGTCAACCTCGGCCGGGCCTACAGCTACCTGGGAGCCGGCTATTACTGCTCCCTGCTGGCCGAAGCGCGGTCCCACAAGGTCATCCCGTCGGTCAAGACGATCCTCGACCTCAGCCAGAAGAGCATCTATCGCTACGCCTTGGCCGAGTTGGAGGAGCTGCTGAAGCGGCGCCTGCGCAAGATGGCGCAGCCGCCCGAAGCGTCGTTCACGCTCTACAGCTTCTTCGGCAGCGCCGACGACCGGCGCTTCCAGGTCCTGACGCGGCGGACCTTCGATCTGTTCCGCTGTCCGATGCTGAAGATCCAGATCCGGCTCAAGGACGACTGGCACATCCACGCGCTCCAGCCGCTGTCGCTCGACGACCTGCGCGCCGACCAGGAAGACCATTTCCGGACAGCATTGGACGCCTACACCAAGTCGAGCTGGCGCGAACCGACGGAAAAGCTGGCCCCGCGCTACACGATGGCTATCCTGCACAATCCCAAGGAAGCCCTGCCGCCCAGCAGCCCCAAGGCGCTTCAGAAGTTCATCAAGGCCGGCGAAGCGCTCGGCATCACGATCGAGCTTGTTGAAAAAAAGGATTATCTGCGTCTTGCGGAGTATGACGCTTTGTTCATCCGCGAGGACACCTCGCTCGACGACCACACTTATCGCTTCTCGAAGAAGGCCGAGAAGGAGGGGATGGTGGTCATCGACGATCCCAACTCGATCCTGAAATGCACCAACAAGGTCTATCTGGCGGAGCTTCTGAAGGCTCATAACCTGCCGGCGCCCAAGACAGTCATCGTCGACCGCGGGAAGATTCCCTGGCTCGAGCAGCAGATCCCCTATCCGATCGTGCTCAAGATCCCCGACGGCTCCTTCTCCCGCGGCGTATACAAGGTCCAGAACAGAGGAGAACTGGAAGCTACCGCGGCGACACTGCTCGAAGAATCGGACGTAATATTGGCTCAGGAATTCATGTACACGGAATTCGACTGGCGGGTCGGAGTCTTGAACCGGCAACCGATCTTCGTTTGCCAGTACCTAATGGCGAAGAAGCACTGGCAGATCGTCAAGCACAGTACTGATGGCCGTTTCGAGCAGGGCTCGTTCAAGACGATGCTCGTAAATGAAGCGCCGAAAGCGGTGGTGGATATTGCCGTCAAGGCGGCGGGCTTGATCGGCAACGGCCTGTATGGAGTTGATCTCAAGCAGAATGACCGTGGGATATTCGTGATCGAGATCAACGACAATCCTAATATTGATACAGGGGTCGAGGATCTGAGGTTAAAGGATGAATTGTATAAAATTATTGTTCGTGAGTTCATAAGACGTTTGGATGGTAGGACAAACGGGGAGGTTGCCCGCGGCTAAGCGATATACCGCTTATTTGTACGCACACAAACAATTTCTTTAGTTGCCACCGGTGGAACATTCGGAAACGCGCCACGTTGAATTCGCACAACACCGGAGCAACCGGGCCTGAGCCGCCAAGGGCTCAACCAAGGTCGGCTTCTGAAGAGGCAAAGGATCGATCGGGAGAGAAGCAAATACTCGGAAGATAGCGGATATTAGATCCGGGTCCTGGGAGTGCCGGCTGCCACCAGCACTCCGGGGCGGGGCTTGAAACCAAGTCCGCCTTTACAGGATCCGGTGAAGCACTGGCCCATCGGGACCTGCCAGTCCCTTTAGACCGGACCGCACCGCGCCCCGGTGCCGCCCCTCAGCGATCAAGAACGCGCGAACAAGAGACGATTGGAGCGTACATATGGCTTACTCGTTCGACAGTGAACTAGTCAACTGCATTCCGAATTTGCAGCGCTACGCCTGTAAGCTTACCCGTGACGCGTCGAGTGCGGAAGACCTGACCCAGGACTGTCTGGCTCGCGCCCTTTCCCGCTCCCACCGGTTCGAACCGGGGACCAACATGCAGGCGTGGCTGACCACCATGCTGAAGAACCTGCACTTCAACAACCTCCAGCGCGACAAGCATGTCACCAAGGTCGAGCTTTG
>NZ_JCACHA010000982.1:0-6379 GCF_059503625.1 Skermanella sp. | reverse complement strand
CGCCCGGAGCCTTCAGCCAGCGGAAGTTGATGAAGGGCGAGCGGGCGAAGCGTCCCTCCGCCAGCACCTCGTCCTCGGCGTTTCCGCTGTCCAGGATCACGGTGTAGCGATAGACCGGCCCGTCCTTCAGGACGGCCTCGACCACGCCGAACCGCGCCTGCGGGTCCAGCACCGCCTCCCGCTCCATCGCCGGCCCGATCGCCGCATCCGGAAAGCGCAGGCGAAGCTGCGCCAAGGTCAGTTCGCTCCGCCGGAACGTCCCGTCCAGCCGTCCGTCCGCCCCCTCCTCCAGCACCGCTTCGGCCAGCGGAACCGCCGTGAACCGGAAGCTGGAGTAATCGCCGGGAGGCGCTTCCTCGAACAGCAGGCAGGCGGTGCCCGCGGTCACCAGATCCAGGTAGCACTGGTGCATCTCGACCGCGAAGTTGGAGCGGTCGAAATGGGACTGGAGCGTGGCCGCGGCCTTCTCCAGCAGGGGCGCCACGGTGTCGCGCTCCGCGTCCGACAAGTCGGGGCCGGGCATCAGCCCGAACCAGCGCGACCACGGCGGCGTGAGCTGGGCCAGCAGGCTAGCCGCAAGCTGCTCGACCGCATCGGCCGCCGTGCCGTCGAACAGCCGGTCGGTCTTCCGCTCCCCCGGATTGCCGCCCCGGCCGAAGCCGCCGCCATGCGGCAGGGCATAGTCGTAGCATTCCTGCCAGTGGGACTCCCAGATGCCACGCTTCGCCTTGGCGCTGGCGAAACGCTGAAGCAGCGACGATACGTCCATCGCCTATTCTCCCAGCAGGCGCTTCCGCGCCGCGGCGGAGGATCCCGTGGCCGTCGGCTGAAGCACGCCCCGCCAGGAGGTCAGCACCGTACCGCTGACGCTGCGGTCACGCTTCGCCAAGGCCTGCTCGGCCGCGACGATGGGATCGGTTTCGGGCTTCACGACCGGCGTCGTTGGAGTTGGAGCCGGGATCGTGGCGGTATCGACCACCTTCGGCGTCGTCACGGGAGGCGGGACTGGGGCCGGATCGGGCGTCACCGGCACCGGATCGGCCACGACGGGCTTGGTCTCCACGACAGGAGCAACCGGCTTCGGCGCCGTGACGGTCGTCGTGGCCGGTGTCGTCGTAACCGGCGTAGCGGTAACGACCGGCGTCGTGGTCGTGACCGCGGCCGGAGCCTTGGGCGGGGTAAACATCTTGGCCATGACGGCTCAATTCCTTCAAGCAAAGGTCAAATCGGATCGGGCGCGCCGGATCAGGCGATGGAGGCGGACCGTGCCGTGGTCCGCCGGTGCCCCAGTCCGTCCGGGTCCGACAGCCGGCGGTAAAGCTGCCAGGGCGTCACCACCCGGCGGTCGTGCAGTCCCAGGACGCGCTTGGCTGCCTCGACGCAGGTGAACGGCATCAGCGGCGCCGGGCGGAGGTGATCACGCCGGACCGGAGCCGCGACGACGGCATGCCCGCGCTCCCTCAGCCAGCCGATCAGGTCGAAGTTGGCCGCTACCGGCTGGACCACGACTTCCATGTGCGGCGACAGCGGATCGACGGTGATCCAGCTGGCGCCGTCGTTCAGCACGACGAAGCAGTGGCGGAAGCCCGGACGCAGCAGGCGCAGCCACCACAATTCCGCCTCGCCGCAGAACGCCACCCAGGCCTTCGGTTCCGCTCCCGGCGGTGCGCCGGGCGGCGCCACGGGCAACAGGGCGCCGCTCATCGCACGATCCCCTTTTCCCGCAGGACGGGGTCCAGGAAGGCCAGCGCCTCGCGCCACAGGCTGGACGCCCTGCACTCCAGCCGGCGTTCCGGATCGGGCGCCATCAGGCGCTTGCCGTAGTGGACCAGCACATGAAGGTGATCGCGGATCAGCTTCCGCTGCCGGTACAGCCGGTCGATCTCCCGCATCATGTCGAGCGGTTCGCAGGGGCGCGGCACCGTGCCGCGGCCGGCGACGATCCTGGCGCCGGACGAACGCGCTTCCTGAGCCTGGACGAACCAGAACCAGGCCTCCTCGGTGCTCACGAACGGGACGGAGTTGTCCTGGGAACCCAAGGGTTCGTGCCGATTTTTGCTGTGGACTGGCTGCCCATCCGGACGGGTCCGGGTATGGCTGGGGGACGGGTTACCGAACAAGCGGCACCTCCTGCGGAGATATGTTTTGGGAGAAGAGCGTCTCGTGACGGGAGCTGCGCCCTTGATGTTCCCCTTATGTTCCGTTTTAATTCCTACGTCAAGCTTTTTATGAAAACCTTCCTAGGGACAAGCAGATGGGAATATGTGAAGATGTTCCCATGCTTAAACATTCGGACATTTGGCAGGCGATTGATCGCCTCGCAGCCCAGAACGAGCTGTCGGCATCCGGCCTCGCGCGGCGGGCCGGGTTGGACCCGACGACGTTCAACAAGAGCAAGCGGACCACCAGCGAAGGCAAGCTGCGCTGGCCCTCGACCGAAAGCATCTCCAAGGTGCTGGAAGCGACCGCCAGTTCGTTCAGCGAGTTCGTCTCCCTGATCGACAGCGATCAGGCGAAGGGCTCGATGCAGCGCATCCCGGTGATCGGCTATGCACAGGCGGGAGCGCAGGGCTTCTTCGACGATGCCGGCTATCCGGCGGGCAGCGGCTGGGACGAGCTTCAGTTCCCCCATGTCGGGGACCCGCACGCCTATGCTCTGGAAATCAGCGGCGACAGCATGGAGCCGGTCTACCGCGACGGCGACATCATCGTCGTCTCGCCCTCCGCCAGCCTCCGGCGGGGCGACCGCGTCGTGGTGAAGACCACCGGCGGGGAAGTGATGGCGAAGCAGCTCCTGCGCTCGACCGCCAACCGGATCGAGCTTCAGTCGATCAACCCGGCCCATCCGTTGCGGACCCTGACGCCGGGCGAAATCGCCTGGATGGCGAGGATCGTCTGGGCCAGCCAGTAAGTCTCTGGGCCGGCAGTCCTCTGGAATAAATTCCTTTACAGCGGGTTGGGTTTGTGGTCACATGAACCATGATGCCCGATTCGCTGACCGACCTGTACCGGACCTATAATGGTCCACCGCCCCGTCCGGCCCTGAAAGCCGCCCTGCTCGATGGGAATTCGCCGCATACGGGGCGGCGTATCCGGGCGCGCTGGACGGTGGCCTGCCGCCTCGCCGCAGATCAGCGGCTGGGCATTGCCCGCCGCCGCACCGCCTGCGCCAGTTCTCCACAGACCGACCCCTGGCTTAAGCGTCTTGTGGCAGATCTGGCGCTTCACCGCGCAGCGGCGGAGTTCTGGCGGGGGCGCTTTTAAGTTTCTGCGTAAAAAATTAAATACTCACCCGCTCAGGCTTTAAAAGAAAATGCCCGGACCAAGTCCGGGCACAACAAAAAACAGAACAAGGACGAGTACTTCGCCCTCACTCCATCCCGAGAGCCATCTTGTAGAGTTCGATCAACTCTTCCTCTTCCTGACGCTCTTCCTTCGCCTTCTTCCGGAGCCGGATGATGGTGCGGATGATCTTGACGTCGAACCCGGTACCCTTGGCTTCGAGATAGACGTCCTTGATGTCGTCGGAGATGCCCTTCTTCTCTTCTTCAAGGCGCTCCAAGCGCTCGACAAAAGAGCGAAGGCGATCGGCGGCAATGCCCCCGACATCGTTCGTCGGAGCCGCAACTGAACTGTCCGTCATGAATTCCTCGTCACCTGAAACGACCTGTTGGGCGCACCATAGCCAATCCGATCGCCAAGGGCACCTGTCGGCGAACGTTCCAGCAAACTTTTCGGTGCGCCCCTGCCCTGCGTGCCCTGCCCTGCGCGAAAGCAAGCTCAGGCCGGTAGCCGCCGGTCAGTGGTCGGCGCGCGCCTGGGCGGCCGCGAAGGACTGCTGCTGCTCGACCGTCGCTTCGGCCTGATGCTTGGCCTTCCACTCCTCGTACGGCATGCCGTAGACGATTTCGCGGGCGTCGTCGTAGCTCATCTCCAGCCCCTTGTCCTCGGCGGCGGCCCGGTACCACTTGGACAGGCAGTTGCGGCAGAAGCCGGCGAGGTTCATCAGGTCGATGTTCTGCACATCTGTACGGTTGCGCAGATGCTCGACCAACTGCCGGAAGGCTGCGGCTTCCAGTTCGGTACGCGTCCGCTCGTCCAGTTCCGTCGTCATCGTCTCGACTCCTCGAATTTTCGCGTTATGACCATCGGCACGGTTACCCCTAGCCTGACATGGCATTTGGTAAAGGATAGCGCAACGCCCACAGTTTTCGTTTCCCCAAGGCGCTAATTTTAGCTAACTTCAGCGTGCTGGTTTAGGCCCGGTTTCCCAACCTTGGGATGTTGAGCATGGTTATCGATCTGACACCGCATCTTCCCTACGACATGCGCGATCGCGCCGAACAGGTAGCAAGGCGGGCGGCGGGTTTCGCCGATCTCGTCCGCTACGGCGCCGGCTCCAGGCCGAACAGGGTCTCGCCGATCAGCCAGTCCACCACCTGCCTCAACGCCTCCTGAGGCTCGGCGCCAGCCGCCACCGCTTCGTTGTAGACTGCGACCTGACGGTGCGCGCTGGTGCCCCGGCCGACGATGTCGCGGGCATTGGCGATGGCGTCGACGCAGCCCAGCGCTTCCGCGTCCTCGCGCAGCAGGTCGATCAGCTCGTCCAGCAACTCGCCATAGGGCACGATCTCGCCCCGGCCGAAATCGATCAGCCCGCCGTCGAATCCATAGCGCTGAGCCCGCCAGCGGTTCTCCTCGATCAGCAGGTTCCGGTAGCGCCGCCACTGGACATTGTCCCGCCGCAGCCGCCACAGCATGCGCAGCAGGCAGACATAGAAGGCGGCCACGGTCAGCGTATCGTCCAGCCGGGTGCAGATATCGCTGATCCGCACTTCCAGCGTCGGAAAGCGGCTCGACGGCCGGATGTCCCACCACAGCTTGGTCGCGTCCTCGATCACGCCGGCCTCGATCAGCGCCCCGACCTGCTGCTGGAACTCGCCGAAGCTATGGTACTCCTCGGGCATGCCCGTCCGGGGCAGCTCGTTCCACACCGCCAGCCGGTAGCTCTTCAGCCCGCTGTCCTGGCCCTGCCAGAACGGCGACGACGTGGACAGCGCCAGCAAATGCGGCAGGAAATAGCGGACCTGATTCATCAGGTCGATGCGCAGGTTCTCGTCTTCGATCCCGACATGGACATGCATGCCGCAGATCATCAGACGCCGCGCCGGAGCGCCGATGTCGCGCGCCAACATATTGTAGCGGTCGCGGTTGGTGTGCTTCTGCGGCAGCCAGACCGCGAAGGGATGGGTCGAGGCCGCTATCGGCGCCATCCCGTAGCGGCTGACGACGTCCGCCACCGACAGGCGCAGCCGCGACAGCTCGCCCTTCGCCTCCGACAGGTCGGAACAGACGCGGGTGCCGATCTCGATCTGGCAGCGCAGGAACTCCGGATGGACCTGATCGGGCGCCACGGCCTCGCACGCGGCCAGCATGTCGTCGGGCGGTTCGGGCACGATATCGCGGGTCTGCCGGTCCACCAGCAGGTATTCCTCTTCGATGCCGAGCGTGAAGCTGGGAGCCTTGGCAGCCATGATCCTCAGAAGTGCTGGATGCGGAAAAGAGCGGGATCGGCCAGGACCTCGTCCATGGCGCGTCCCAGGATGTCCGCCCACTCGATGGCGGCCTCCGGTGTCGTGATCAGGTCCTGCCGGATCTCGACCAGAAGGTTCGGCAGCCCGCGCTGGGTGGCATGCCGGTCCAGGGTCGATCCCTCGCAGTTCCGTCCCGTGTACGGCTCGTTGTCCCCAACGCAGAGACGCGGATCGCGCTTCAGGTTCTCGATCACCGGCGCCGCCATCCTGTCGTCCTGATCCCACAGGATGCCGATATGCCAGGGACGGTCGATGTCGCGCATGACGGGCGTGAAGCTGTGGATCGAGACGATGGCCGGGACCTGCCCGCGCTTCATAATCCGGTCGATTTCGGCGCTCACCGTCGTCTGATACGGCCAGAACAGCTCGTCGATCCGCAACGCCGCCTCGGCCGGGCTGAGCGTCCGGTTGGCCGGAACGATCGTCCCGTCGCTGATGACGGGGATGGAGGTCGGGTCCTCCAGGTCGCGGTTTAGATCGACGATCAGCCTCGAATATCCCGACAGCACCGCCGCCGCGTCGTACCGCCCGACCAGCGCCCTGGTGACGTCGGCGGCGCCGATATCCCAGGCGATGTGCCTGGACATCTCCTCGCCGTCCAGCCCAAGGGTACCGAGCGACGCCGGCACGGCGTTGGAGGCATGGTCGCACAGCAGCAGGACCGGCGCGCGGCCCTCGCGGTTGAGCACCGTCACCGGCGGCGGATCGCCGGGACCGAGCAGAGGCGGCAGCGCCGCCGGCTTGGGAGCCGTGGAAGCAGAAGACATGGCGCGCACTATACCCGA
>NZ_JCACHA010000981.1:0-6429 GCF_059503625.1 Skermanella sp. | reverse complement strand
CTCCTCGTTTGCAACCTCACGCGTTCCTAACAGAAGGTCAGCTTTGCCGTTCTGGTTTTTTTTGGCCTCGGGGCGGATCAATGCGGAAGCGCCGGGTGCGGTTGCGGGACTTGAACGAAGCCGTCGAGTGGGGTAGTGAAGCGCGCGACGGACGGGTGGCCGAGTGGTTTAAGGCAGCGGTCTTGAAAACCGCCGTGGGTGCAAGCTCACCGTGGGTTCGAATCCCACCCCGTCCGCCATCTTCTACGGGACGAACATTCTCCGGTCCCGGATCAGCCTCCTGAAATCCCCAGCAACTGCGCGATTTGACGCGCCGACCTGTTGACCGGCCGATCGCCCGTATGCGCCGCCGGCGTTCTCCGTTGCGCCGTTTTCTCCGGACCTGTTGACTGCCGCAGGCCAGTACCCGTTTTGAAAGTTGAGGCAGATCAACACATTAGTTAGCGTGGTGGAAGGACAGAGTTCGACATTCCCTCGCTAAGGCGAGAGAACCTCCAGTCGAAATACCAATACCTATTCGCCAGGAACAGACGTTCAACATCACGCTGTCTTGGACTTCCGTTCGGCCTCGGCCAACACTTTGTCGAGCACGCCGACCAGTTGGTCGATCCGGTATGGCTTCGACAGCACCTGCGCTCCCGGAGCACGGGCAACTTCCTCGCTGTAGCCCGTGGCCAATACCACCGGTAGGCCGGGATAACGAAGCTGAACCTCACGCATCAGATCCACACCGCTCATGCCGCCGGGCATGACCACGTCGCTGAACAGCAGATCCACACCCCCGGCCGCTATTACCGACAGCGCCTCATCGGCCGTTGCGGCGCGTGTCACTGCAAACCCGGCATCCTCCAGCGCCGTGGCGACCGTCATTGCCACAATCGGATCGTCCTCAACCACAAGTACGCTACCATGCCGGCGCGAGTTGCTCACCTCCGGAGAAGAGCGCTTCATTTCAGCTGCTGGAGCCTTGGCGGAGCGGCGGAGCAGAATGTGCACGATGGTGCCCCGCTTCTGCATACTCTCAATCCAGGCGGTGCCACCTGCCTGTCGCGCAAGCCCGTAGACCTGGGACAGCCCCAGACCCGTACCCTTGCCGACCTCCTTAGTCGTGAAGAACGGCTCAAAGGCACGGGTCTGCACATCGGCTGGCATGCCGCACCCCGTATCCGATACCGAAAGCTTGATGAAGTCGCCCCTCAGAGCTGACGCGTCGCCCTCGTGGAGGTAGACGTTGGATGCCTCAAGGGTCAGTGACCCGCCTTCCGGCATGGCATCGCGGGCGTTGACCGCCAGGTTGATCAATGCCAGTTCGAACTGCGTCGGGTCCACCTCGATGGGCCACAAGCCGGGTCCAAACTTCGTCACCAGGCGGATATCGGCTCGCAGTGCACGCGTCAACAGCTCGGACATGCCGAGCACGCGGTCGCGTATGTCAACCGGCTCCGGACGCAAGCTTTCGCGTCGGGCGAAGGCCATCAGCTGCTGCACTAGCTTCGTCCCGCGGTCCACCGCCTGTCGGCCAGCCTCAATGATCGGTTCGACTGCCGGTTCTCGCGTGCGGCGGCTGATCAGGGTGAGGCAACCCGACATGGCTTGGAGCAGGTTGTTGAAGTCGTGCGCCACTCCGCCCGTGAGCTGGCCTACCGCATCCATCTTCTGGACCTGCCGCAATGTAGCCTCCGCCTGACGTTGCTCCGCGATGGCTTCGGCTACACGCTCCTCCAGCTGCTCGTTTAGCGCACGCAGCTGCTCCTCTGCCCGGCTGCGGTGGCGGATCTCACGTTGCGCAGCCTGGAACAGCCGGGCGTTGTCCATGGCAACCGCCGCCTGCGCCGCCAGGCTCGCCAGGCTCGATTCCGAGCGCTCCGTGAACCTGCCGGGCTCGGGGTGACCGAAGAATAGCCCACCGATCACCTCACCCGAGCGCAACCTAACTGGAACGGCCAGATAGCTGCGCACCGGCAGATGCCCTGTGGGCATTCCGTAGTTGGGGCTATTACGGCCATAACGCGGGTCCTTAGTGATGTCGTCGGATCGCATGATGCCCTCGCCGTTGAAGGTGGGCCCAAACACCGCCGTCGCGCGAGGCATCGGAAAGGCCGCGAAAGCCTCGCGAGGCGCGCCTGATAGAGCGTAAAGCATGTAGCTCCCGCCCTGATCGTCAACGTTCTTGTAGAAGAATGCACCGAACTCGGCACCGGCTAGTGCCACACCGGCGTCGGTCACCGTCTGCACCAGCCGTTCGGTGTCGAGTTCGGCAACGATCGCAGCGCCGGTCCGGTTGACGATCTCTAGGGCATGGGTCCGCTCACGAAGCGCCTCCTCCGCGTGTCTGGCCTCGGTGACGTCGCTGCCCTCGACGAACAGGCCCGTCACATGTCCGTTCCCGTCCCTAATAGGCTGATAGACGAAGGTGATGAAGCGCTCCTCTAGGACCTCTCCCGGGCTGCGCTGAAACTTGATCGGTAGGCTGCGACCGATATACGGCTCACCGGTCGCGTAGACCTGGTCCAGCAATTCGAAGAAGCCCTGCCCCTCGACCTCCGGCAGCGCCTCGCGCGTGGGCTTGCCGATGAGATCGCGGCGCCCGATGAGCTGAAGATACGCGTTGTTGGCCATGTCAAAAACGTGGTCTGGACCACGCAGCACACACATGAAGCCGGGCGCCTGATGGAACAGCTCGCGCAGGCGCTCGCCTTCGGCAGTCAGTCGGGCGTTAGCAGCTTCGACTGCCGCTCGCTCCTCTTTCAGCGCCCAATTGGCCGCGCGCAGCGCCGCCTCGGCATGAATGCGCTCAATCGCCGCCCAGGTTCGCTCAGCGACATCCTCCGCGAGGGCTTCATCCGCATCCGTCCAGCGGCGAGGCATGGGCTCGTGGAGGTACAGGATCGCCATGAGCCGGCCGGCTTTCACCAGCGGCACCACAAGCAGCGAGCGGGTCCCAATGCTGGCGAAGCCCGCCGCCGGCCCTGGGGCAGCCGTCCTCGGATCGTTGACTACATCGTGCACCCGGAGGATGCGCCCGGCGCGCAGGTCATTAATGACTTCAGCGCCAAAGCTGTTCAGAAGGCGGGCCTCACCCGCTAGACTCGCCATCGACCCACTGGACCAGTCCCGGTCCACAGCAACGGTAGTTTCCGCGGCGTCGATCCGGCCATACCCGGCACGCGCCACACCCAAGTGACGCCCGAGCGCCTCGGCGGCAGCGACCGTCACCGCGACGGGGTCGGCCAACCCGCGGAGTCGTTCGGCGAGGTCGAGCTGGAACGTCAGACGGCGCTCGGCAAGCACCCGTGCCGTGTTCTCAGTGCAGGCGCAAAACATGCCGGCGACACTGCCGGTCTCGTCTCGGATCGGATTGTAGGAGAAGGTGAAGTAGGTCTCCTCCCGATATCCGTGGCGCTCCATGACCAGGAGGCGGTCCTCGTGGAAGGTGGCCTCGCCAGCAAGCGCCCGCTGTACCAGGGGAGCGAGTTCGTCCCAGATATCGGCCCACACCTCTGCGGAGGGACGGCCCAGAGCCTCCGGTTTGCCACCGAGAATCGGACGGTAGCTGTCATTGTATAGGAACGTGAGTTTCGGTCCCCATACTGCAAACATCGGGAAGCTGGAGGTAAGCAGCAGGTTTACCACCGTACTCAGGGATTGCGGCCAAGTTACAGGCGGACCCAGCGGCGTCGACGACCAGTCGTAATCGCGCATACGTGCACCCATCTTGCCGCCCCCGGCGAAGTAATGAGGGGTAGCATGCACGGCGAATGTTTTGGTCATTTAGTGTTTATGCGTCCTTTGGCCGACCAACCCTGGGCAGGTCTTGGCGCAGCAGAAACGTTCAGCGGGATCTCAGTTGAAATCATGACGCAATCACAGAGGGTCTCATGAACGGACGAAACTCACAAGGTTTAATACTTTCGTTTTGGTGGAGGTGGGTACAACGGGAGGCAAGGTCCTTGTAATAGAGAATTATTGTTCGCCACGAGCACTATTTTTGCCTCGGTGCGAGGACAGGTAGTCCATGACCCGGAGCAGACCTCGCCAGAACGCTGATTTTGCATCTGTCGCCTCCAAGTTGCCCTGCTGGCTAGCGAAAGACGGAGTCAAACGATAACATCTTCTACATTGATGGATAGTCTCATGGATATCACCATCGCCGCAATGGGTTGAAGATCAGGCCAGCGCGTCGCTGACTGCTTTGCCTAGCTGGTCGGGCGTAAAAGGTTTCTTCAGATAGCCCACTGGGCCAATGGCTTCGGCGCGCTCCCTGGTGCCTTTGTCGCTCTGACCGGTTACGAAAATGATCTGGCATCCGTGCTGAGCTTTCAGCACCTTAGCTGTGTCAACACCGTCGACTACTCCTTTAAGACGAATATCCATCAACACCAAGTCCGGAACTGAAGCCGCCGCACATGCCACTGCATCCTCGTGGCAGGCGGCTATATCCACCACCTCATGCCCGAGAGCCTCAAGGATCTGGGCGCTCGCCATGGCTACAAGCGCCTCATCCTCGACGATGAGGATGCGGGTCTTTTTCACCGAATATTAACCATATTGCTATTGTCCTTGGAGCTGTGATGATACTTATTAAGCGGAACACACCAAAGGGGCAAACGTGTCAGATCTCGTGGAAAGCGGCATCCCGGCCGTGGGCCAACTGCGCTGGGGCGCGCACTTCTGCCAGTTTTACGAGACGGCCGAGGACTTGGTGGATACGCTAGTTCCTTATTTCAAAGCCGGCTTGGACGGTAATGAACAATGCCTCTGGGTGGCCGCGCCGCCACTCGGCGTACAAGGCGCCACGGACGCTTTGCGCGCTGCCGTGCCGGATCTTGATGCGCGGATCCGCCAAGGTCAAATCGAACTGGTCGACGCGGGGGACTGGTACCTCAGGGCCAACAAGAGCGGCGCGGATGACCTGATTGCCGGATGGATCGCGCGCAAGGAACACGCGCTGGCGCGCGGGTATGAGGGCCTGCGCGTCACGGGGAACACCTACTTCCTAGAGGCTGATGATTGGGACTCGTTCGCCGAGTACGAAACCAAGGTGAACACCTGCTTCTGCAATCATCGCCTCATCGCGCTATGCAGCTATTGCACTGAGCGGTGCAACGCCGGTGGGGTACTGGACGTGGTGGAGAATCATGAGTTCGCGCTGGCCCGCCGTCGCGGCACCTGGACGCTGCTGGAGAGCAGTGCCTTGAAGCAGGCCAAGGAAGAGCTGCGGCGAGCAAACGAGGAGCTTGAGGCGCGTGTTGAGGAACGGACGGTGGCCCTGAGCTCTGCCTTGGCTGAGACACGCCAGGCCGCTGCCGACAAAGACGTGCTGCTGCAAGAGGTTCACCATCGGGTCAAGAACAATCTGCAGATCGTCAACAGTCTACTTACGCTCAAGGCTCTGCGCAGTCCGGACCCGAACTTGCGGAGCGCTTTCGAGGACACGCTGCGGCGGGTCACGGCGATGAGCTTGGTGCACGAAGCGTTATATCAGCACGATGACACTAGCAGCATCGACTTCGCCGAATATCTGCGGACTTTAGGTGGCGCGCTGATCGAGAGCTTCGGAGCAACTGGCCGAGTTCAGGTTGAAGTTGGGCCGGCGTATGGTCACCTCGATCTGAACACCGCAGTGCCGGTCGGGCTCGTCGCCGCTGAGGGGATCGCCAACGCTCTGAAGCACGGCCTGCCAGGGGAACGGGAGGGCCATATTTGGATCTCATTTCGCCCTCCTGGAAATGGCCGTGAGGGCGAACTCTTGGTGCGCGACAATGGCTTAGGGCTTTCCTGCACGCCCGGTGTTGAGACAGGGGGTGCCGGTCTGATCTTGGTCAAAGCCATCGCGCGCCAAGTCGGTGGGCACATATCGCTGGAAGCCCACAGTGGTACCGAATTCCGCCTTTCGTTTATTGGTTGACTCTCGCCCGCGGTTTGCGCCTTAAGATCCATTACCCGGTCACCGCGCCGAAGGCGGTATCCTCCCAGCAGCCGTGCTGCTTCTGGCCCGGTCAGATCGATATGCTCAAATATAAGCTGGAGCTCCCGAACCTTTGCTGTCACGGCAGTCTTCCCTCCTCGTTGATACATGGCCTAATGGACGTCAGGGCAGACGAACGGTCGAGATCGTCTTCTAACGTGGCTATTGGGACAAGCTGTCGTTCTTGAGGCTCCATGGGCTGTCCACCGAGTAGGTTCCTTTCCTCCGCCTATTCAAAGATGATCGTGTTGACCATATACGGCATCAGGGCTGATCTCCTCCGAAATCTCGACAATGGAGAAATCACTTCCGCAGAATAACGGCGGAAGCGGGATGAGAGCGAGCCAGCGGTCGCAGGTCACGCCCAACAGGAGCAAATGAACGCCACGGGATGCGAACACTGGATCCGTTTGGCGAACTGTGGAAGCTAGGGCTGCAAGATTCCGCAATGCGCCGTCGCT
>NZ_JCACHA010000980.1:0-6434 GCF_059503625.1 Skermanella sp. | reverse complement strand
CGTGGCTTTATGCCGGAACAAAAGCTATGGAATGGCCCTGCTAAACCTGACCGGGCACCACCCACCCCTAGCTACCTTGTCCGGGACTGGGGCGCCAACGCGGAGTCGAAGCAACACGTTACGCTGACCTTGTGGCGCAAGGCCGTTCCGGCGCCCACCGCGCTGCCTACCCCAAACATGAGTGACCCCGCTGCGGCAAAGCGGGATTTGGCGCTCGTTGTTGTAAGGAGGTGCAGGTGGTCACTGGTGATCTGAATCGTAATGCATCGGACGCATCCGGTAACAGCGCCGAGGGCGAGCGCTATGTCCCGTTTAAGGCCATCCGCGATGCCGTGAAGGGGCGCGAGGTCGAGGTGTTGCAGGCTATCGGCATCGACTGGCGGGGTGGCCGTGGCCATATCACCTGCCCGTATCCCGATCATGGCGGCGCTGACGATTGGCGTTACGACGAAAAGACGGGTAAAGCCTTTTGCACCTGCATCGGCCGCCGGCCGGAAGAGCGCAAGTCACACAGCATCTTCAACGTCGTCGGGGTCAAGGAAGACTGCGACTTCGAGGCGGCCAAGATCCGGATCGCCGAGATTATCGGCCGCTCCGATCTGATCCGGACCAAGAGCGGTGACCAGCGCCGGCAATTCCACCAGCTCACCGATGCCACAAGCCTGTTCTCGGTTCCGACAGAAAACCGCGACGATAGCTTGCCGATCACCTATCTCGCCCACCGGCTCGGTGTCGAGCCGGCCGAGGTGCCGATTCCCGGCACACGGATGGTCGGCATCAAGGCACTGGGCTACTTCGATCCGCCATCCAGAAAAGGCAACAAGCCCAAGCTTGTTGGCGATTTCCCCTGCGCCGTTTTTGAGACGGTGGCCGTCGACGGCCGTTGCCATGCGCAGCGGATTTATCTGGCGCCGGGCGGGGCCAGGAAGGCATCCGTGTCCTCTCCCAAGAAGGCGGCGAGGGTCGTCGGTGATCAGAGCGTGGACGGATGCGCCGTTCTATGGGGCGAACCGACGACGGCGCCGCATCTGATCATCGCCGAAGGGATCGAGACGAGTGCCGCAGTGGCGCTTGTCTGGTGGGTTGAGATCCAAGCCGGCGAGGTCGCCGTGGTGTCCGCCATCTCGGCTAACGGCATCAAGGCATTCAAGCCATGGCCGGCCACCCAGCGCATCACCGTCGCGGCCGATCGTGACGAGATGTGGGCGGGCAGCAAGCGCCCAAGTAAAACCGGCGAGCTGGCGGCGCGGGAGCTTGGAATGGCGCTGCACAAGCAGCTCGATGTCCGGATCGCGCTGCCCGGCGAGCCAAGCACAAAGACGGACTGGCTGGATGTGCTAGGGGCAGAGGGTGCCGACGCGGTGCGCGCCGGTATTGAGGCGGCCGAAAGCTTCGTGCCGACGGCGGACGAGTTGGCCGATCGGGAGGCCCGCAGGAGCCGCGCGGCCGAACTGGCAAACGTCATCATAACCTATCCCCTGCCGGTGCTTCAGACAGTACAACTCCGCTACTCCCACATGGCCAACGGACGCGTCTGGCTTCTGAAATACGCCGGCAAGGACAAAGAGACGCGCGAGGAGCTATGGCTGCCCGTCGCCACGCCGTTCGGGGTGCCGGCCCGTCTGCGCCATGCCGACCAAGCCGACGCCTACGGGCTGCGGGTACTGGTGCAGGACATGGTGGGCCGTCCACGGGCTGTCGACCTCGAGCGCGCCGCACTGGCACGAATGGGGGCTGCTGACATCAAGGCCAAACTGTTTGAAGCCGGTCTGCGCGTCGATCAGGATGGCGATCATACCGCCGTGACGCTCCTCAAGGCAGCGGAGCTGACGCACGAGATCATCGTCGTGTCACGGCCGGGCTGGCACCGCCTGCCAGGGCTCGATCCCGTCTTCGTCGCGTCCAACGGCGCGGTGTTCGGATTGCCGGACGGGTACAGCCTGGAGCTTTCCGTAAATGCCCGGCTTGTCGAGTCGGTGGTCGCCGGCACGCTCTCCAGGTGGCGCCATGCGATCGAAGCAGCCATCAGCGTGCCGAGCGCCTTGCACTGGACCATCGGGGCCGTCGCGGCGTTCGCTGGGCCGATCCTGGGCTTGGTCGGGCTCGACACCTGTGGCATCAACCTCTCGGGCCTGTCATCAGGCGGCAAGACCACAGCGCAGCGGCTGGCAGTCTCGGCCTGGTCGTCGCCCAGGGTCGGCGAAGCACTGCTGCAGTCGATGCGGACCACCGAGAACGCCATCGAGGCCTTGGCGCAGCGGTCGAGCGGAACCGTGCTAGCCCTGGATGAGATAGCGCATGTGGACGGGAAAGCGGTTTCTCGGCTCATCTACAGCATCGCGGGCGGTGTCGGCAAGGCGCGGATGACCTCGGCGGCGACTCTCAAGGATTCATATGCGTGGGCCACGTTCGCGATCCTTTCCAGCGAGTGCTCGCTCGAGGAGAAGGTGCGGCAGGACGGCGGCCAATGGATGGCCGGCATGGCCGTGCGCATTGTCGACATCGACGTGACCGCAGTGAACCGAGTGGTGGACCAAGCCCAGCTTGACGCCATCGGTGGTGTCAGTCGGAATTACGGACACGCCGGGCCGGCTTTCCTGCGGGCGCTGATCGAAGCCGGGATGCATCGTGACCCTGATGTCCTCCACGAGCGCGTGAACCGTGCTGCGCAGACCGTCGCCGGTTCAGGGGCCGACAGCGCCCGACTACGCGCGGCTTTACCCTTTGGGCTCCTGCTGGTCGCGGGCGAACTGGCTAAGGCCTTCGCTATCCTGCCGGCAAGCACACCGGTCAGCGAGGCGGTGCGGTGGGCCTGGCTGCGGTTCGCCGAATCATCCGACGCGGTTGCCCTTGATCCGGCGGAACAGGCGATTGGCAATCTTCGCCACTGGATCGCCGAGCGATGGGGTACGTCCATACGGGAAGTAAAAACCGAAACCGGCATGCGCGACGCTGTCGCTTGGTACGATGCGGATACGGTCTATCTGCCCGTGAAGCGGATCCGCGAGGCGGCGGGCGGAGTGCTCAAGGAGCAGCACATCGTCAGGATGCTGAGCGAGCGCGGCCTGCTGGCCCGACGCCATGACGCCAAGCGCATCGCCTTGCGCACGGTGCCCCACGTCGGCAAGGTGGACGTCTACGCCCTGCGACGCGACGAGTTCGGTCGACACAAGACGAGCGAGGCAAGTCCGTCGCATCTCCGGGTGGTGAGCGATGAGTAAGTTCCTCGACGCGCTCGACGCAGCCCTAGGTGCCTTCCAGGCCGCTGGAATCACTGATGACGGCGCCGGCCCGCTCGGTTCAGATCCGCAGGAATCAGTCACGGTTCCACTTGGAGCCACTATGGCTCCGACGGTGGCTCCGCTGGAGTCCGCAGAAAACCGCCGTTTTTCCACTAGAGCCACTGGAGCCACCGCAAATCACGACATACAGCCTTGGGAAATACGTACAAACGAGAATTGCGAAAAGGAGATCAAAGGCGCGGGCACAAGAGCGCGCGCAAAGTCTTGTATTGTTGGTGGCTCCAGTGGCTCCAGTGGAAAAACGGCAGGAATCCGCATGTTTCACGGGGGCCATCAAGAATGGCCTAGTGGCTCCAGTGGAACAATGACGGATTCCTGCGGGATTGAGACCCCTCAGACCCCCGGGAAATGTTTCACGGGGCCGTTTTAGAGCCACCGGAGCCTCTTTCGAACGGCTGCGGAGCCATAGAACTAGATCCTGCGAACGACCTTCCAACTGAGCTGAAAACTGCTTCCGACGAGCGAGCGGCCATCGCCGAGTTCGACGACGGCTTAGACCGTAACGCGGCGGAGCGGCTGGCGTGGAATGAGGTGACCGATCTCGTCATTCCGGACCAAAGTCATCAAGAGTCAGATGTCAGCTGTCCGTATCCTGAGGTGAACCAGCGCCTCCAAGAGCTGATGGCGAAAGGTATCAAGCGGAGCGAAGCCGAAGCCCGCGCGTGGGGTGAGGCGATCAACAAATGGCATCGATGCCATGGAAAGAAGCCGGATCCGACCTGCTGCGCTGGCTGTGGCCAGCGGCACAATGATGGCTTCCGGACGATGCAACTGCTCAATGGTGCCGTGGTTCACTTGGGTGACGACCATGGCTTGAACTGCTTGATTGAATATGGTCGGCGCTGGCGTACAGCGGCCGCTGATGGCTTGCGGGCTATGGATATCGCCGGAGTAAACTGAGTCCAATCGCGGCCGAGGGCTTCATCTTGCCTGTTCGGACAGCAGTTGGTGAATAATCACTCGTATGGTAGAATGGTAAGTGGATATATCGGAACGATCACTCGGACGTGGTGGACGAAACCGCGCGCGGACTCCAACAGTATGGGCATTGAGGCGGGATTTTTGCTATGTCAAACACGCTGAAATCCGCTGGAGAGGCGGATGTTTCACCTCCCCCCCTCCCCCGGTTGGGAAGGCTCAACACCATCACCGGGTGCCGGCGCGAATTAGCGCTGATTTACGGCCAAGCTAGATACGGAGCCATGCCGTGGGAGCATGCTACCAAAGCGGCGCACGTTCTCAGCAGCATTGCAAGGATGATCAGCGGGAGTGAGTTCGAGGAGCGTCTGGCGGCACTGGAGGCACAGGCCAGTCAGGAGGATGGGCGATGATTCCGGCCGGTCTACGGGGGCGCCTCGACCGGCTCGGCGCCAAGGTTGATCCTGCTGCTATCGGCAGGGCTTTCCGAGCGCTGGAGTCCGGGCAAGAACCTCCCTCCGGTCGCGCCGCTGATCTAGCGCGGCAGATCAAAGAGTTCCTTGAATTCAGCGATGATCCCTTCTGTCGGGAACCGGGCGACATGGCCGGAAATCCAATCCCATGCATGGAGGTCTCCGATAATGTCCGAGGATGAACCTGACTGGACAACAGAGCTCATGCTGCATGCTGAGTACCTGCTGGGTCCTCTTGATACGCTGGAGAAAGCTGGTCCGGTGCATCTGGGGAGAGCCGCAAAATGCTTCCTTGGAACTGGCCGCATTGTTCTCGGCTAGGAGGCTCAGCCGTCGCATGTTCGAGGCCATGGCAGGTGCGCTGGCGCTGGAGGCCTTGGAGCATCAGGCAGCAGAACGCCGGCAGCGGACAGAGAGGAAAGCGCGGCAATGATTGGGCAATCAGTTCAGCCATGACCCCGATGTGCAGGACATCGAGCTTTACCCGACTGGATGCAGGTCATTCAATCAGCTTCAGGCGGATGATCTGCCATCCGATCTGACCGTGCTTCCATCAGCTCTCGGTCGAGCGCAGCTCAGAGTGTGCCTCCTGCCCGTCCAGCCAAGACTCGATCCGGGCGAGCACGTCGGCGATGCCAAGGCGGCTCGGTCCCCGCAGGGCGCATTCCCAGACCGTCATCATCCGCCAGCCCGCCTGCTTCAGGCTCTCGGCGGCGCGCACGTCGTTTTCTCTGTTGCGGGCAATCTTCGCGTCCCAGAATTCCTGCCGGGATGCCGGTCGCTTGAACAGCGGGCAATCATGTCCGTGCCAGAAGCAGCCGTGGACGAAGATCACCGCCCGCCGACGGGGAAACACGAGATCGGGCCGGCCGGGAAGCTGGCGCACATGGAGCCTATAGCGCAGTCCGCGGGCATGTAGACCCCGACGGATCATCATCTCCGGCTTGGTGTCTTTCGCCCGGATGCGCGACATGTTCCGACGCCGCTGTTCCGGCGTAAGTGGGTCCGGCCGAGAGGCTGTGCGGCCCCCAAGACGTTCAGGAGGTGGCATTCGCCATGATGGTGCCGAGTACCATCCCAATCTCCACCATGCTCATCCCGGGCCAGAGCGTCACCGCGCCGAAGCGGAACATCTTATGGCAAGCCGAGTTAAAGAGCCAGCTAAGCATCTTCGCAGCCCTCCAGTCCGGTTCTTGGCTGAGTTCGTCCGAACTCAGAAGATTAGGTGGCTGTCAAGATCGGTGATACTCCGCTACCGGCGCGTCGTGGTACATGTGGGCCGAGCTAATCGCGTCCCTCAGGCCCTCGCAGACCCAGTACTTCGCATCAAGTACAATCATGGTGCTGCAGGTGGCAAGAGGATAGTTCTTCGACACGGCCTTAAACTGCCGCCGCCGCTCGGACGACGGTTTCACGACGTAATGACAGATTTTAAGCAATCCTGATCCGCCGTTTCCGAGTGATAGGCAGCCGTCGCATCTCAGGCTTTGCGCAACGATTGACGTGGAAGTGGGCGAACAAGGACTTGGTCAGTTTCACCGGCAGACAGCGGTCATGATGCTCTGAACTGTGGGCTACACAGGATCGTTCTGCCGGATGAGATCGGGGAGCCAGGGCACGCGCTCGGCGTCCGGGATTTTAAGTCTGGCGCCCAGGTAGTCCCAGAACGAAATGGCGAGCCTGGAGCAGGTTTTCAGCAGACTGAGAAAGGTGTCCCGGGCCTGCTTGCCGGCTGCGGAGC
>NZ_JCACHA010000979.1:0-6438 GCF_059503625.1 Skermanella sp. | reverse complement strand
CCGACAAGCAGGCGCGTCCATGTCGGCTGCCGCTTCGCTTTAGGCCGACCTACGTACTGATCAGAGAAACCTCACCCCCCCTACCGCAGCAGCGTCAGATACCGGTCCACCGCGCGGTCCACCGTAAACTCCTCCGCCTTGGCGAGCAGGCGTTCCGTCGGCACCGGATCGTCCAGCGAACGCTCGATCACCGACGCCAGCGCCTCGGGGTCACCGATGGGAGCCAGCCCGCCCAGTTCACCGCCCTCCAGGATCTCGCGCGGGCCGCTCGGGCAGTCGGTTGCAACCACCGGAGTCCCGCAGGCCATCGCTTCGATCAGAACGGTCGGCAGCCCTTCGAAGCGCGAAGACAGCGCGAACAGCGACGCCTTGCCCATGAAGGCGAGCGGATTGTCCACGAAGCCCGGCATCTGGACGTCCGCCGCCACTCCCAGCTCGTTGGCCAAATCTTCCAGCTCCTTCCGGCACGCCCCCTCTCCCAGGATGACCAGCCGGACCGGACGCGACGCGCGGACTAGGGCGAAGGCGCGCAGCAGCGTTCCGAAATCCTTCTGGGCCGACAGTCTGCCGACGCCCAGGATCACCGGCGCTTCCGCTTCGGCGAACCACGGATGATTGACCGGCTGCGCCGCTTTCATAAGCATATCCGGCGTGACGACCGGATTATGGGCAACGTCGATCCGGCCGCGCCTCATCCCGGCGAATTTGGTCAGATCCTCGGCGACGCCGTCGGAAACCGCGATGATCCGCGCCGCCCTCGGATACAGGAACGGGACCAGCCGGTAGGCCATGCGCACCGTACGCGATGCGGTAGGCGCGATGTTGCGGCTGATCTGGTTATGCTCCGTCACCACCAGCCGGGTCCCGACCCGCGCCAGCAAACCCGCCAGCAGGGCGGCGATATTGACATGGACGAGAGCCGTCAGAAGGACGGCGGGCCGCTCGCGCCGAAGATAGCGGGCCAGCGCCGCAACGCTGTTGACGGTCCGCTTGGTACCCAGCTCGACCACCCGGATGTTTGCCGGGATGTCGTCGACATAGGCGCCCTGCCGGCGCACCAGCACCAGATCCACCGCAAACCCGCGCCGGGCGATGCCGCTTGCCAGCGCAAGCATCACGCGCTCGGCGCCGCCGCCATAAAGGTCCTGCAGGAAAAAAGCGATCCGGGGAAAAGTCCCCTGGGCTTCCGCCACCGGCGCCACGGCCGAAGCGTCCAGGACACGATGCAGGGAAAGGGCGTCGTCATGTTGTAAGGACAAGTCGAAGTCTCCCGGTGAAGTCCTGATCGTGTTCCCCGCGGGCCGGCAGCCGGCGCACCGGTCGGCAACTGGCCTCGCTACCGATGTCTCACCTGAGCAAGTTCTCTAAATCACGATCTGCCTTGCAGAGAGCAGAGTGCCCAAATTTTAAACCCCGATTTGGGTAACAAGTAATCGCACTCATCCTCAACCCTACCTTGAACTTGAATCCACTATCCGAGCTCAGTCTCCAGCACACTCCACGATGTTAACAGGATCAACCAGTCCTTGAAAATCACCAATATATCCGGATCGGGCGATTATGTTGATCTTCACCATAATGACGCCTCACGCCCGCCCTCGATAAGGAATCACAGCACCTTGGATGTCGCGTCCCACTAACGGAACCTTAAGCGATACGCGCTACCATGGGCGGCCCGACATTCGACCCACGCGGATGGCGATGTAGACAAATGATGACATCCACGTCCCTGAGGGGGGATGTAAACACCCCCTTCCCAGCCCCCGCATAGCCGGTCCGCTCTGATCTTGCTTGGTTGCCAAGGTTCGACCGACGTACAATCTGACCTTAGGGATCGAGCCGGATCGGAACTTGAAGAGTAAGAAATGACCGAAATGACCAGCGGGATCGGCAACTCGGCGGCAAGCCGCGACAAGGCCTACTATCTGCACCCCTACACCAACCTGAAGACCCACGAGGATGTGGGTCCGCTGGTGATAGAGCGCGGCGAAGGCGTCCATGTCTTCGACGACAGCGGCAAGGCCTATATCGAGGGCATGGCCGGTCTCTGGTGTACGTCCCTCGGCTTCGGCGAGGAACGGCTGGTGGAAGCGGCGACCCGGCAGTTGCGGAAGCTGCCGTTCTATCACGCCTTCACCCACAAGGCGCACGATCCCGGCATCGATCTGGCGGAGGCGCTGATCAAGATCGCGCCGGTCCCGATGTCCAAGGTGTTCTTCACCAATTCCGGTTCCGAAGCCAACGACACCGTCGTCAAGCTGGTCTGGTACTACAACAACGCGCTCGGGCGTCCTCACAAGAAGAAGATCATCGCCCGGCAGAAGGGCTATCACGGCGTTACCGTGGCCTCGGCCAGCCTGACCGGCCTGCCGCACCTGCACCGCGATTTCGACCTGCCGATCGCCGGTATCCTCCACACCGATTGCCCGCACTTCTACCGCTACGGCGAGGAAGGCGAGACGGAGGAAGACTTCGCGACCCGGCTGGCCGATCAGCTCGAACAGCTCATCCTGGCCGAAGGGCCCGACACCATCGCCGCCTTCATCGCCGAACCGGTCATGGGCGCCGGCGGTGTGATCGTCCCGCCGGCAACCTACTTCGACAAGATCCAGCCGGTGCTGAAGCGCTACGACATCCTGTTCATCGCGGACGAGGTGATCTGCGGGTTCGGGCGCACCGGGTCGATGTTCGGGACGCAGACCTATAACCTCAAGCCCGACATCATCACGGTCGCCAAGGCGCTCTCCTCCGCCTATCTGCCGATCGCCGCCGTCATGATCTCCGAGCCCATATATCAGGCGATGGTCCGCCAGTCGGAAAAGATCGGGACCTTCGGCCACGGCTACACCTATTCCGGCCATCCGGTCTCGGCGGCGGTGGCCCTGGAAACGCTGAAGATCTACGAGGAGCGCGACATTGTCAGCCATGTCCGGACGGTGGCCCCGCACCTCCAGGACGGCCTGCGGCGCTTCCGGAACCACCCGCTGGTCGGCGAAGTTCGCGGCATCGGCCTGATCGCGGGCGTCGAGATCGTCGCCGACAAGGCGACCAAGGCTCCGTTCGACCCGAAGCTGGGGATCGGCGCTCATGTCGCCCGTTTCGCCCAGGAACACGGCCTGATCGTCCGCGCCATGGGCGACAGCATCGGCTTTTCGCCGCCGCTGATCATCACTTCGGCCGAACTGGACGATCTGGTGGCAAAGTTCGGGAAAGCTTTGGACGATACGGTGAGTTTCGTCACCGACAAGGGAATGGCCGCCGTCGCCTGATAACGGCACCCTTCGATCAAGCATTTGATCGAAATCAATGCTGAATGGACGGAACGGTCCATTTTCAGCGTCAGGAAAAATCGGGAGAACGGGAAACCGGGACCAAAATCGGAGACGCGACAAGCTGCCACGGTGCGCCGCGTCTTCGACGATTTACCTGTTCCATAAAGTGTCCGATTCTGACACGTTGTTGAAAAAAGAGAACCTACGGATCACGCGCCATGGATTATGAAGCCTTCTTCCGGACCCAGATCGACAATCTGAAGCGTGAAGGCCGATACCGGGTCTTCGCCGATCTGGAACGCCGGGCAGGCAACTTCCCCAAGGCGAAGCATTACGACTCCGTCACCGGCGAAGTTCAGGAAGTCACGGTTTGGTGCAGCAACGACTATCTGGGCATGGGCCAGAACCGGGTCGTGCTGGACGCCATGCACGCGGCGCTTGACACCTGCGGCGCCGGGGCCGGCGGCACCCGCAACATCTCCGGCACCAACCACTACCACGTGCTGCTGGAACGCGAGCTGGCCGACCTCCATGGCAAGGAAGCGGCGCTGCTGTTCACCTCGGGCTACATCTCCAACCAGGCGACGCTCAGCACGCTGGGCAAACTGCTGCCCAACTGCGTGATCCTATCCGACGCCCTCAACCACAACTCGATGATCGAGGGCATCCGGCAATCGGGCGCCGAGAAATACGTCTTCCGCCACAACGACCCCGAACATCTCGACCAGTTGCTCAGCCGCCTGCCCGCCGACCGGCCGAAGCTGGTGGCGTTCGAATCCGTCTATTCGATGGACGGCGACATCGCTCCGCTCGACGAACTCTGTTCGGTGGCGGAAAAGCATGGCGCGATGACCTACCTGGACGAGGTCCATGCCGTCGGCATGTACGGACCGCGTGGGGCCGGCGTCGCCGAGCGCGACGGCGTCATGCACCGGCTGACCATCATCGAAGGGACTCTCGGCAAGGCCTTCGGCGTGATGGGCGGCTACATCACCGGTTCGTCGGCGCTGGTGGACGTCGTCCGCAGCTTCGCCGCCGGCTTCATCTTCACCACGTCTCTGACCCCGTCCGTCGCGGCCGGTGCTCTCGCCAGCGTCCGATATCTCAAGCAGAGCGGCACCGAGCGCGCGGCTCAGCAGGAACGCGCCGCCAAGCTGAAGCAGGCGCTGTCGGACGCCGGTCTGCCGGTGATGCCATCGGTCAGCCACATCGTCCCCGTCCTGGTCGGCGACCCGCGCCTGTGCAAGCAGGCCAGCGACGATCTTCTGGACCGGCACAACATCTACGTCCAGCCGATCAACTACCCCACGGTGCCGCGCGGTACGGAACGGCTCCGGATTACCCCCGGTCCGCTTCACACCGACGCCGACATGGACCACCTGATCGACGCCTTGCTGGACGTCTGGAGTCGCCTTGAACTGAAAAAGGCGGCCTGATTTCTCAGGCCGCCCCGGTCTTCTACTCTAACCTTGAGGCCAAGCGAAAATTATTTCTGCTTGGCCTCATCCTCGCCGGAGCCTTGGGAGCTGGAGCCGGGCGGCGGCTTGACGCTCGTCGCGGCGGTATCGCCTTCCTTGATGGTGCCGGGCTGACGCTGCCCTTGAGCCTGAACGTGCGGGTCGGCGGGCCTCGCCAAATTGCCGCCCTCCGGCGCGGCCTGGGAGCGGCCGGCCCCAAGCGTTTCAGGGGTTTGGATGCCTTCCTTCTGATCGAGCGGCTCCCGTCCGCCCATGCTGGGAGCGACCTGAGCGAGGGCCGGCGATGTGATGAGCGTCGCCAGTGCGGCGGCTGTCAGGACTGATTTGATCGTCACGGCTTGGTCTCCGTTCAGGCAATTGATCTCGTTTCTTCCCCAACAGGACACCGCCACCGGACGTTCCCAGTCAATTTTTGAGAATGCGTCGCAAAGTCATCTATGGACATTGGCGAAGTGACGCACTATGTTCGTTATCGAGACGATGACGTTGCTCATAACGTTTCGAGGGAGTGGCACCATGTATCGCGACAATTCACTGATGCCGAAAGAGGCCGTCCGCCTCGCCGTTCTCGGAACGTTGAGTCAGGCTGGCTCACTGCGTTATGCCGATCTGGCAGGCGCCATCCGGCACTTCACCAGCCGCATCGTCGGCCCGTCGCTCGATTTGATGGGAACTTCGCTGGAACTGCTGCGCTACGACGGCCTGATCGAAGCGCTCGACGGTACCGGCATGGAAGACAATGCCGTCCTGACGGTCACGCCGGCCGGCAAGAAGGAGTTCGAGACGCTGATGCGGTCGAATATCCGTGCGCCGTCGTCCGACGACCTCAACAAGCTGATCATCACCCTCAAGCTGCGCTTCCTGCACCTGCTCGACCATCAGGACCGGCAGGACCAGATCGACCTGCTGGCCGACCTGTATGAGACGGAGCTGGCACGCCTTCAGGACCTGCGGCGCCATCACGAGGGCGAGTCCGGACACCTGACCGAATGGCTCGACCATGACATTGCGCAGGTTGAAGCCCGGCTGCGCTGGTTCCAGGATCTTTACCAGCGGACCTGAAACCGTAGGGGCCGAGCCCGCAATAATTCGGGATATAGGCAACTCTGATGATGCGCCGGAAGGGGCAAAGGGAGTATAGTGGTACCTCCCTTACCCAACACGCTGGCTGTGTCCCTGATGTCTCTCCCGATCGATACCGATGACCTTGCAGATCAACTTCGTGTCGAATTCAGGGATGATGCGCAGGACCGCCTCGCCCTGATCTACCAGACGCTGGACAAGCGTGCCGAAAACAAGCTGACGGATGAGGAAGCGCTGATCCTGCTCCGCCGTGAAGCGAGCAAGCTGCGCGGTATCGGCAGTTCATGCGGTTTCCCGCTGGTCAACCTGATCGCACACCGGCTGGAAACCTATCTCAGCGGCAATCTCACCCGCCTGAACGAACGCCAGATCGTGGACGTGATGGCGTTCGCCGACCGCCTGTCGGTCGCGGTTGACCGGGAGGAGCGGCCCGATGTTGCGACCACCAACCAAATCATCCGCACGCTGCCGGTCCATTACGAGTTCGATATCACCGACATCGAGGTCCACGATGTCGAGATCATGCTGGTCACGCCGTCCAAGGTGGTCAGCAAGCTGGTCAGTACCGAATTGAGCGCCTGCGGCTTCCGCACCGTCGTCGTTCG
>NZ_JCACHA010000978.1:0-6454 GCF_059503625.1 Skermanella sp. | reverse complement strand
TATCGAAGATATGCTCGCTCGACCCGAAGTTGGTGACGACCGAGACCCTACGGGGCAGCCTGCAGGGATAGTTCAGGTCCAGACGCCAATTGGCCCTCGGATCGAACATATCGATCGAGTTGTAGTCCTGCAATCCGAGATGCCAGTAAAGAGCCTGTTGAGCCCAAGGCTTCGGGCGGCCGTCCTCGAACATCTGCTCGAGCAGATCGGCCATGACGGCCTTGTCCGTCATTGGGCCGAGGGCCGACTGAAAGATTGCCGGCGTCGTCATGACGTCCTGAGGTCCCAGCTCGACGATGGAGCTGGCATCGGCAAAGGCGCGCTTCTTATGCAGACGGGCGAACCAGTGTACCATGACCGCGCTGATGCCCATTGAACCTCGCTTGATTTCCTAAGTGCCGGTGGCGGCACTGCATTTATGGGCCGCTGTGCCGGTGAGCGCTATGCACTCCCGGCCTACCGCTGTGCCAGATCGTCGATGATGAAGGCGGCGCGATGGCGCCAGGTATGTCCTTCCAGTATCCGCCGCCGCGCATTCGCTCCGACCCGGCGGCGTAGGTCGCCGTCCCGCAACGCTCGTTCGGCGACTTCGGCCAGGTCGTCGTTGTCGTATGACAGGTAATCCTCCCCGGGGGTGAAGTAGGATTTCAGGCTGCTGATTTCGCCGTCCCAGCGTGACCGGCTGACCATGGTCGCCTTGCCGCAGCACATGATGTCGAGTACCCGGTTGTGCATCGTAACGGGACCGTTATGGATGTTGACCCGCGTCGACCGGAACAGTTGCGCCATTTCGCGGCCGCGGTTGATCGCGCCGAAGTAATGGGGGGCGTAATGCGGCCATTTCTCCCATTCCGGATTGCCGTAGAAGGCGACCTGCGTGGAGATCGACAGCAATGTGTCGATCACCTGCGTCCGGTCGACCAGCCGGATCAGACGCTCGTCGAAGAAGGTCTTCAGCGGAGCCGGCAGTTGCTCCACCGTGAAGTTCGGGTCGGACCGGCGGTAGAAGTCGGTCAGGAAGGCGTAGATCTCGTTGTTGTCGGCATTGGAATGGCGGAAACCGGCGGCCAGGAACCGGTCGATCAGCTCGCTCATCGGGACCGGCCTGCCGTCCTCATATCCGGCGACGATGCTGAGCGTTCCGTCGTTGAGCGGCTCGTACATATGGCCGACGAAGGCGAAGTCGAACAGCTCGGGCGTTTCGGTATCGGTGAATATTTCCGGGTCGGTCGCCATGGGCAGGAACCGGTAGTCGCCGCCGTTGAAGTCCTCATGGCCGTAGACCTTGAGCAGCAGGGCGGTGTAGACGGCATGGCTGCCCCATGCATCCTCCAGCACCCGCCGGCCATGGACTGCGTGATTATGGATCCAGGTGATGTGCCGTACGGCAGGGTTGTAGCGGGGGATCTGGCTTGGGAACCGGTCGATCTCCAGGACGAAGTCCGGCTGGTAATTGTCGACGAAGCAGCTGAGCGCCCGTTCGTTGAGGTGCGGCCAGCCGACATGGGCTTCCACGCCGAGTTCTTCGAAGCCGCGCTTCAGCCCGAGCGTCTGGTTGATGTACATATGGTCATCTTCGGCGAAGATGGCGATGCGCTTGGGCTTAGGCAACGTTCAGTCCTTCTCTCAGTCGTCGGCTTGCGGCAGATCGGGTCTTGCCGACAGGACGACGCCCTGGAAGCCCAGGTCGCGCAGCCGGCCGGCGATAGCGGTGTCATGCAGATAGGCGCAGATCAGCACGGCATCGACGTCGCGCAGGGATGCCGCATCGGGCTTGACGATCGGCGGCGTCTGGCCGCCTCCGGCAAGGCAAAGTCCTTCCAGGGCAGGATTGTCGTCAAGAACCCGGACGAACCGCCGCGCGGCTCCGTACCGGGTCAGGAACGACTGGCCCTGGGCCGTGGCCCCGTACAGCGCCATCGCACCGGGGACGGCTGCAACCCGTTCCCGGCCCCGGTTGGTGGCGGCGCTCAGCCGGGCCGACAGATCCGCGGCAGGGGAAATGCCGGACTGCGGCGCCCGCCATTCCGCCGGCCGTCCAACCGCCCGGAACAGCACGCCGAAATCATGGCCGTCCTTGATCGACAGGGTGCGCAGCGGCTCCAGCCCGGCCCGGCGCGCCAAGGCGGTGAATGTGTCGGGCGTGAAGTACTGGACATGCTGGAGCACGATGTCGCCGAAGGCGGCGCCCCGGTCGATGAACCTGGCATCGGGGACTTCGAGATAGGCATAGCCGCCGGGGACCAGTCCCTCGCGGATCGCGGACAGCAAGGCGAAGGGATCGGCCACATGCTCGATCACCTGCCGGCAGACCATCAGGTCGGCCGGACCGCCGGGCACGGCGCCGCGGAAGATGTCCGATACCAGCACGATGTTGGCTTCGGGCAGATGGTCCCGCGTCAGGGCGCGGCACGGCTCGAACACGACCACCCCGGCGGCACTGGCGGACAGCAGGCGCGCCACGTGACCGGCGCCGCCGCCGATTTCCACCACCCGCTTGCCGGCATAGTGTTCGGGATCGATCCAGGCTATGGCGTCCCGGAGGCGCTTCACCATGGACGGATGGACCGGGACGTTGGTCAGCGGAACGTCGCCGTACATCCGCTCCGCCAGCGCGTCGGAGAAGTCGCGGTTGTAGAGATGGCCGCAGCCGTCGCACCGGACCAGGGTCAGCGGGGCGGTGTCCCCCGCCGCTCCTTCGGCGGGAGCGAAAAGGCGGACGGGATAGGCCGGGATGTGGAAGACGGCGCTGGCGGACGCGGCCGCGCAGATGGGGCAGGCCGTCATCATCGGCTTTCGCCGGGCTGGACATAGCAGGACCGGCAGACAGCGGGAACCTTGCCGTCGACATGGGCCTGACGGAATTCACGCAAGGCTTCGCCCGTCCAGACGGCGCCGAAGTTGCCGTCGGCCGTGCCGACCTCGCTGACATCCGGGTTGCCGATGATGCAGCACGGCACCACGCGCAGGTCGGAGGCGACATAGGCGCGCTCGAACGGCCAGGGGCACAGGTGCTCCGGCTTGTCCGTGTCGTATTTCCGGGTGACGTTCCAGAACGCGACCTTGATGCCGAGGCGCTCGCCCCGGTGCAGCAGGGATAGGGCTTCGGCCCTGGTGAACTCCCGCTCGACGGTGACGGCATCGTTGGCGGCGCGCCAGCGGTCCAGGCCGAAATCGACGAGGTTGAGGGAGAAGGCCATGCTGCGGAAGCCCATCTCGTGGGCCAGATCGACCAATTCAGGAAGTTGGTGACGGTTGCCTCGCTGCACCACCGTCCACATCTTGGTCCGCTCGACGTTCCGTTCGGCGCAGTAGGCGTTGATCAGCTTGCAGTTCTTCACGACCTGATCGAACACCGAGCCGCGCCGGATGCTCTCGAAGGTTTGGCGGTCGGCGCCGTCGCAGGAGATCTGGACCTCGTTGACGCCGCTGTCGATCAGCTTGCGGTAGTTGTCCTTGAGGTGCAGCAGCGAGGCGTTGGTCGTGGTCCGCACCCAGATGTGCCGGGCGCGGGCGTAGCGGATCATCTCGAAGAAGTCGTCGCCTTGGAGAGTCGGCTCGCCCAGTCCCTGGACCTTGATCTCGACCAGCCCGGTCTGTTCGTCGATCAGCCGCTTGAATGCCTGGAGCGGCATGTCGGCGGCGCGCGTACCCTTGTGCCAGTCGCTGACGGTACACATCGTGCAGCGGAAGTTGCACCGGCTGACATTCTCGAAGTCGAGCCGGATCGGCAGATAGGCAGGTTCCGCATTCCGGCGGCTGGATGCCTGATAGGCCAGGTAGTTGCGCAGCCGCTCGGGCGAGCGGGACAGGCAGGTGCGCCGGACGCGCAGGTAGGTTTCGAGGTCGGGGACCGGCTGCGGCGTCGGCAGGCCGTCCAGGGCTTCGCCGTCCTCGCCCACTGCGTCCTGGCAATCCTGGGCATCGTGGGGAACTGCTTCGATGACGGCGGTCATGACGGCCTCACAGGTCCTTGAACAGGTCCATGCATTGCTCGATCGTCAGGGCGACGTCGAGGTAGCGGTAGCTGCCGTTGCGGCCGATCGAGAAGACGTTCTTCGGCAGGGCTTCGATATAGCGGCGGTGCAGCGCCTGGTCGGCCTTGGTCGGGTAGGGGTACAGCTTGTTGCGGGTGGACGGCACCTCGATGCCGATCAGCGAGGTCGGGCTGTCGTAGTGATAGAACTTCTTGTATTCGACGACGCGGGTGAACGGCTCGGCGTTGGCGTAGTAGAGGAAGTAGATGTCGTCGGGCAGGATCTTCTCGACCGGCAGCACCAGCTTCAGGAAATCGCGGCCGGCCCAGCGCAGCGGGCCGTAGGCGTCCTTCAGGATGATTTCCGGCGAGATCGTGCTGACGATCAGGTCGTAGGTGTGCCACTCGCCGGCGATCTTCACCCGGTAATTGGCGATGTCGTAGTCCTCGATCGTGGTGTCGAGGTGGACCTTGGCGTGCCGCGTCGCGATCTCGAAATAGGAGTTGTAGCCGTCCAGCGCGTGCGGAAAGCCGGAGATCGCTTCGGTCCAGGCGGCCTTGGGGCCTGTCTTGAGAGCGACGCCCTTCGGGGTAAAGCCGAAATCGGTCAGTTCCGTGTTGCTCTCGATGTTCCACATCTTGCGCGAATAGCCGTCCACGAACTTGTCGTAGAGCGTCGGCCCGACCGAGAAGACCCAGTATTCCTCGAGGTTGCGGGCACCCTCGGCACCCGGCGCCTCGGCCAGTTCACGGCGGATCTGCTCGGCGTCGGGCATGTCGTCCACCTCGTCCCGGTGGATCGGGAAGTGGTAGAAGGCCTGGTCGCGCTCGATATAGGTCAGGAACTCGTGCCCCTGGTCGTAGCGGCGCATCGGGCAGGAGCGGTTCAGGAACTCGAACACTTCTTCCCGCCGGGTCAGGAAATGGCGCGGGCCGAGGGTGTAGGGATGGCCGCCATAGGTGTAGGTGCGGCAGCCGCCGCCCAGCACCGGCGCGCGTTCGACCAGGGTGATGTCGGTGTAACCCTTGGCGTGAAGCATCTCGGCGGAGATGCAGCCGGCAAAGCCGCCGCCGATGATCAGGACCTTGGTCAATGTCTTTCCCTTTACGTAGTACCAGCCCGGCCGCCCTATCGGCGGCGGGACAGGCTCAGATATTGCTGGCCCCGGCCGAACAGGGCGCCGAAGCGGGCGGCGGTGGCCGTGGCGCCGACATCCGGCGCGGCGCGGACCAGACCGGCTGCTTCGGTGAGGGCGTCGGCCGTGGGGTGTGAGAACTCGCGGGCGTCGGCGGCGATATCGTCCAGGACTTCCGCGAATTCGGCGATGAAACCGTCGCGGCGGGTCGCCTCATAGGATTCGACAAGGGCACGCGCCCGGGTGCAGAGGTCATAGAGCCGCTGGTTGGCTTCCACCGGCCGGGGCGGCAGGGTGAAGCGGTGGTCCAGCAGGTTATGGGCGTTCAGCCAATATTGTTCGATCGCCGGCAGGTTGAATTCGTAATCGGCGCCGGTGATGGCTTTGTACCAGCGCCAGTCGGTCACGAAATGCGGTGCGCTTGCCATGAAGTCGAAGCGGGATGCCAGGACGCCGATCGCCTCCGGCAGGTTGATCAGGGGAATGATCGAGCCGGGATGGATCAGGTTGTCGATCACCCAGTCGTCGCGCCGCCGGTTCATGCCGCCCAGCGTCGCCAGATGCGGCTCGACCATGGGAAGGATCGCGGCGGCCTGAACCTCCACCGGATCGGCCGGGTCCACGATCCGCTGCGCCAGCAGGCGGCGCAGGGTTTCCGGGAAATGGGAGAGATGGTCGACGCAGGTCACCACCAGCAGCCCGCCGACCGCCGTGCAGTCGGCCAAGCGGGCGAGTACGGCATCCGGGTTGGGCACGCCGGACAGCAGACCCTCGCAGAAGACGAAGTCGAACGGCTCCGCCGTCCGGAAGTCCTCGATCCGCGAACCGACGATCTCCGGCACCGCGATCCGGGGGTGATCGGCGAACAGGGCGCGGATATGTCCGATGCCGGTCGTATTCCCTTCCACAAGCACGAAGCGCGACGGGTCGAGACTGGCGGTGTAGAGCGCGTTGTGGCCGCTGCCCGGCCCGACTTCGAGCACGGAGCGGCCCTTGAGGTACGACGGCAGGATGCCGAGCTGGCGGTAAAGCGCGGATCGCCGCTGCTGGTGCCGTTCCCAGTCGGAGATGTCCTGGCGGACCGGAGAGATTCCGTGCGCCGTATAGAACGCGAGATGGGAGGCGGTCATGGTCCTGGGTGCGCAGTCTCTGGATCGTCGATCCACCATAGGCAGCGCTGGTTAACAAAAGATTGCGGCGTGGACTGTGAGGTCCACGCCGCCGAAAAGCTTGAAAATGTCTACGTAATAAAAGGTTAAGCCGCGGCCGATACGCCGGATGCAGCGGCAGTCGGGACCGTCGCGATGGTCTTCAGGATCTGGGATGCGATCTGGTACGGGTC
>NZ_JCACHA010000977.1:0-6459 GCF_059503625.1 Skermanella sp. | reverse complement strand
GACAACGAGGGTATCGCCGACGGGAAGCTGCTTAAACAGCCAGTCGCCGCGGGCATGGAAGAAGATCAGGTCGATCTGGCCGGTCTCGTCGGAGCAGCGGACCTTATAGGGGTGGCGCGGGTTCGCGGGGGCGGAGTGGTATTCCACACGCACCGTCAGGGTCGCGATGAAGCCATCCGGCGCTTCCGCCACAAGGGGGGCGAAGCGGCGGTCGATGATCCCCGTCGGCAGGTGCCACAGCAGGTCGGCGACATGGGGGCCGACCAGCTTTTCCGTCAGCTTTCCAAGCTTGGGACCCAGGCCCTTCAGCGTCGTGACGGGGGCGAATAGGGGGAAGAGAATATCTGGCCGCAAAGGGCACCCTCGTCAGGGAATATCGGAGCAGGAAATCGGGGCCGGAAGAGTACCAGCGGTGTAGCCTCAGCCGGGCCGATGCCGCAAGCCTGACGAAGGGATGGCTGCGATCCGGTCGATCAAGGCGGTCCAATGCCGTTTCCTTTCCATACCCGGCCGGTGGCGGCCTTGAACAGTATCGGATTGGATACGACGAAATTGTAACGGATTGTAACAGGGATGCATCTGGACACAGTCTGTTGCAGAGCTAGCTTTGCTCGACATACTCCAGTCACCATTATTTGGTTTGATGCCTGTATCGGCATGCATTTGCTGATTGGGGTTAACCAGTAATTTTATCTTTATTAGATGCATCAGGCAAGGGTTGGCGTTTACATGAAGAAGGCTGGGGTCTTGGCACTGCTTGTCGCCGTAGTTCTGGCGGCTGCCGGCGTGACGTGGTGGCGCAACGATGGAGCGCTGCCGGCGCAGGCTCAGCAGGAGGGGCGGCGGCAGCCTCCCCCGGCAGCCGTCGAGGCTGTTACGGTCAAGGTCGACCGTGTCACGGTCCAGATCGGCGCGGTCGGTACGCTCGAACCCGCCGAAGCCGTCAGGCTGGCTCCGGAGATCGACGGCATCCTGTCGGAGATCCTGTTCCGCGAAGGCGCCCAGGTGAAGGCCGGCCAGATCCTGGTCCGGCTGGATGACGCCATCCTGAAGGCCGAACTGGCCCAGTCGCGAGCCGAACTCACCCTGGCGGAGGCCAATTTCGAGCGTGCCGATACGCTGCTCAAGCAGCGCTCCGGCACGCAGCGCGCCCGTGACGAGGCCTTCGCCGCTCTCATGACGTCCCGCGCATCCGTCCTGCTGGCGCAGACCCGGCTCGACAAGACGGTGCTGCGCGCTCCGTTCGACGGCATCCTTGGACTGCGGTCGGTCAGCAAGGGTGGATACGTCAACAGCGGCGATACGCTCGTCACCTTGCAGTCGATCGATCTGCTGAAGGTAGACTTCCGGGTGCCGGAAACCCTGCTATCGAGCATCCGGGAGGGCCAGAAGATCGGCCTGACGACGGATGCCTTGCCGGATCGGACTTTCGAGGGGGAAATCTACGCGATCGACCCGCAGCTCGACGTCAATGGCAGGGCTCTGAAATTGAGGGCGCTGGTCGCCAACCCCGACCAAGTCCTTCGGCCCGGCCTGTTCGCCCGAGTCGGGATTTCCGCCGAGAACCGCGAGAACGCCATCCTGATTCCGGAAGCGGCCGTCGTGCCGGAAGGCAACAGCCGCTACGTCTTCCGGATCAAGGACGGCAAGGCCGAGAGGGTGGAGGTCAAGCTGGGCCTCCGCCGGAACGGCGAGGTTGAAGTGACCGAGGGCCTGGCTCCCGGCGACGTCGTGATCACCGGCGGTCAGCAGCGCGTCCGCAACGGCGGGCGGGTCGAAGTGATCAACACCGTCGCTCCGGGCGTCTGATCCATGCGCATCTCAGACGTCTGCGTCCACCGTCCCGTCTTCGCGACGGTGATGAGCCTGATCCTGATCCTGCTCGGCATCGTCAGCTACGACCGCCTGACGGTTCGGGAATATCCGAATATCGACGAACCGGTCGTATCGGTCGCCACGGCTTACATCGGCGCGTCGGCCGAGATCATCGAGACGCAGGTGACGCAGGTGCTGGAAGGCTCGATCGCGGGGATCGAGGGCATCGACGTCCTGTCCTCCGTCAGCCGTCCCGAAAGCAGCCGCATCACCGTCCGCTTCCGCCAGAACATCGACCCCGACGTGGCGGCCAGCGACGTGCGCGACCGGGTGGGACGAGTCCGGGGCCGGCTGCCGGACGAGATCGACGAGCCGATCATCGCGAAGGTCGAGGCCGACGCCCAGCCGATCATCGTCATGCCGTTCACCAGCGACCGCCTGTCGTCGCTGGAGATCACCGACTTCATCGACCGCTACGTGGTCGATCGGTTCAAGAACCTGCCCGGCGTCGCCGACGTCCAGATCCTGGGCGAGCGCCGCTACGCGATGCGGCTGTGGATCGACCGCGCCCGTCTGGCCGGCTACAACCTGACTGTCCAGGATATCGAGACGGCGCTGCGTGGCCAGAACATCGAGGTGCCGGCGGGACGGGTGGAGAGCAACGACCGCGAGTTCACCGTGCTGTCCCGGACCGGCTTGGTCGAGCCGGAGCAGTTCGGCAACATCGTCGTCAAGATGGCGGACGGCTTCCCGGTCCGGGTGCGCGACGTCGCGACCGTCGAGCTGGGCGCCGCCGACGAGCGGCGCGTCAGCCGCTCCAACGGCCAGAACTCCATCGCCATCGGCATCATCAAGCAGGCGACCGCCAATCCGCTCGACGTGTCGTCCGCCGTGCGGGCGACGCTGCCCCGCGTGCTGGAAGACCTGCCGGAAGGCATGCGCGGCGAGGTGGTCAACGACAGCTCGGTCTTCATCGAACGCTCGATCGAGGCGGTCTTCCATACGATCCTGGAAGCCGTCGTCCTTGTCGTGCTGGTGATCCTGTTCTTCCTGCGGACGGGGCGCGCCTCCATCATTCCGGTGGTGACGATCCCGGTGTCGCTGATCACGACCTTCGCGCTGATGTACGCGGTAGGATTCTCGATCAACACGCTGACCCTGCTGGCGATGGTGCTGGCGATCGGGCTGGTGGTGGACGACGCCATCGTGGTGCTGGAGAACGTCTACCGGCACATCGAGATGGGCAAGACGCCGTTCAAGGCGGCCCTGGTCGGCACGCGGGAGATCGGCTTCGCCGTCATCGCCATGACGCTGACGCTGGCCGCCGTCTACGCGCCGGTTGCCTTCGCGCCGGGGCGGACCGGTCGGCTGTTCCTGGAATTCGCGCTGACGCTAGCCAGCGCCGTGCTCGTTTCCGGCTTCGTGGCGCTGACGCTGACGCCGATGATGTGCTCCAAGCTGCTGAAGCCGCACGAGAAGCACGGCCGCATCTACAACCTGCTGGAACGCTTCTTCGTCGGCATGGGCAACGGCTACGACCGGCTGCTCAAAGCCAGCCTCCGCATGCGTCCGGTGATCGTGGCGCTGGCGCTGGTGGTGGCGGGCGGCAGCGTCGTGCTGTTCCTGTCGCTGAAGTCGGAAACCGCGCCGGTCGAGGATCGCGGCGTCATCATGGGCATGGGCGTGGCGCCCGAGGGATCGACCATCGACTACAACGCCCGCTACGGGCTTCAGCTGGAAGAGGTCTACAAGAGCATCCCCGAGATCCAGAGCTACATCGTGATTTCGGGAAGCCCGGAAGTCACCAGGACCATGTCGTTCGCCCGGCTGAAGGACTGGGACGACCGCGAGCGCAAGCAGCAGGACATCGTCGCCAAGCTCCAGCCGGAGCTGTCGAAGATCGCGGGCATCAGCGTCTTCGCGGTCAACCCGCCGTCGCTGGGCCAGCGCGGCGGCAGCAAGCCGGTAGAGATCGTCATCCAAACTTCAGGGACCTACAAGGAGCTGGAAGGCCATGTCGACCGCATGCTGGAGCGATTGGGCGAGAACCCCGGCCTGATCAATGTCGATAGCGACCTGAAGCTGAACAAGCCGCAGCTGGACGTGATCGTCAACCGCGACAAGGTGGCCGATGCCGGCATCCAGGTCGATGTCGTGTCCCGGACTTTGGAAGGCCTGTTGGGCGGCCGGCAGGTGACCCGGTTCGAGCGCAACGGCGAGCAGTACGACGTCTATGTCCAGCTTGGCGAGACCGACCGGTCGACGCCGCGCGACCTCAGCCAGATCTATGTCCGGGGGGGCGACGGCGCGATGATCCAGCTGTCCAACCTCGTCGAGGTGCGGGAGGTGGTGGCGCCGAAGGAACTCAACCGCTTCAATCAGCTTCGCGCCGCCACCATCAGCGCCACGCCGGCCCCTGGCATCTCGCTGGGCGAGGCCATCGGGTTCGTCGAGCAGGCGGCTGAGGAAGTGCTGCCGCCGGAAGTGCAGATCGACTACGCCGGCCAGAGCCGCGAGTTCCGCGACGCCGGTTCCAGCCTGATCTTCGTCTTCGTGCTGGCGCTGGGCTTCATCTACCTCGTGCTGGCGGCCCAGTTCGAAAGCTTCCTGGACCCGCTGGTGATCATGCTGACGGTGCCGCTGTCGATGACCGGCGCGCTGCTGGCGCTGTATCTGGCGGGAGGGACGCTCAACGTCTACAGCCAGATCGGCCTGGTGACGCTGGTGGGATTGATCACCAAGCACGGTATCCTGATCGTGGAGTTCGCCAACCAGCTTCAGGACGAGGGCCGGTCGAAGCTGGACGCGGTGATCGAGGCCGCCGTGCTCCGCCTGCGCCCGATCCTGATGACGACGGGCGCCATGGTGCTGGGAGCGCTGCCGCTGGCGCTGGCGACGGGGGCGGGCGCCGAGAGCCGCCAGCAAATCGGCTGGGTGATCGTCGGCGGCATGTCGCTGGGGACGCTCCTGACACTGTTCGTCGTGCCGACGATGTATACGCTGCTGACCCGGACCCGGCACCTGATCCACGAGGACGACGACGAGGTGGCCGGAGTGCATCCTGCCCCGGCGGAGTAGGGGGTGGAGCGTGCGACAGCGTGAGGGCTTGCCTTCGACGCGGCATGTACGACATTTGGCTGGTCAGCCGTATTGAAAGAGGAGCAACCCGATGTTCATCGCCATGAACCGCTTCAAGGTATTGCCGGGAGCGGAGGCCGATTTCGAAGCGGTCTGGCTCAACCGGGAAAGTCACCTGCACAAGGTCCCCGGTTTCGTCGAGTTCCACATGCTGCGCGGTCCGCAGCGCGACGACCACCGGCTTTACAGCTCGCATACGATCTGGCAGTCGGAGGAGCATTTCCTCGGCTGGACCCGGTCGGAGGCGTTCCGTAACGCCCATAAGGGTGCCGGTGCAAACAAGCCGCTGTATTTGGGGCACCCCGAGTTCGAGGGCTTCGAGGTCATCCAGACGGTGACGAACCCGGCGTCGGCGTCCTGAGGGCTGGGGGGCAAGGCGTTACTTCCCAGCCCCCTCATCCCCTCAGCGACCGGCGCCGTCCGGCGCCATGAACACCGTCTCGTACTTGGCGGTTTCACCGCCGTGCAGATCCGTCAGCTCGAACTTCAGCGGCGTGGACGCAGCTTTCACCGAGGAAGCCGGCGCCTTGACATAGATGCGGTAGGTCGTCACCGTATCCGCCTTCGCCGACAGCACCGGCCTCAGGTGTTCGTCGCCTTCCAGGCCGACGACGCTGACATCTGCGTCGGCGACGCCGGAGAAGGTCAGGCCATAGTCCTTCCGCTCCCGCGTCATGTTGCTGATCTTGAACGTGTAGCCGTTGCGGATGTCGCCGGTCGACAGGACGACGAACAGCGGCGCCCGGTCGCGCAGGACGGAGATGTCGAGGCGGGGCCGCAGGACCAGCGCCGCGAACATGGCGCTGCTGACGACCAGCAGGACCAGGGCGTAGACGATGGTGCGCGGACGCACCAGCTTGGTCCGTGCCGGGTTGCCGCTGGAGCGGGCAAGCTGGTTGTTGTGGGTATCGAAGGTGATCAGCTCTCCCGGCCGGCCGATCTTCGCCATGACCTCGTTGCAGGCGTCGACGCACAGGCCGCAGCCGATGCATTCGAGCTGGTTGCCGTCGCGGATATCGACGCCGGTCGGGCAGACATGGACGCAGTGGCCGCAATCGATGCAGTCGCCGCCGCCTGATGCTATCCGGTCTTCCCATGACTCGGACCGTTTCAGATGCCGGCGCTGCTCGCCCCGCATGGCCTCATAGGTCACGATCAGGCTGTCTTCGTCGATCATGGCGCTCTGGAAGCGCGGCCAGGGGCACATATAGGTGCAGACCTGCTCGCGCGCCCAGCCAGCCAGCAGATAGGTGAAGCCGGTGAACAGGAAGATGAAGAAGGTGGCCTGCGCCGTGACCTGGAAGTGGAGGATGTCGGATATCAGCGTCGGCGCATCGTAGAAATACAGAGCCCAGGCGCCGCCGGTCGCGAGGCTGATGGCGATCCAGGCCGCATGCTTGGCGACCTTCTTCCGGAGCTTGGACATGCTGAACTTGCCGTTGTCCAGGCGGATGCGATCGCCCCGGTCTCCTTCGATCTTGCGTTCGACCCACATGAAAAGGTCGG
>NZ_JCACHA010000976.1:0-6461 GCF_059503625.1 Skermanella sp. | reverse complement strand
CCACCGGCTTTGACGGCGCGTCTTATAGCACCGACGATTGCTCATAAGAAGCCGCACTTGACGCCAGCGGTCTCGAGTCGCAGGGGACTCCGCTCAGAGCCACTTCGTGTCGGGGCTGATCACCGGTTCCGGCTCGGCCGACAGCGCCGGCAGCACGTCCTCGATCCGGTCGACCACGGTGAACAGCTTGCGGTGCGCCGGCTGGGCGAACCCCTGGGCGATCATGTGGTCCAGCAGCTCCTCCAGCGCGTTCCAGTAGCCGTCGACATTGGCGACGACGACCGGCTTGTCGTGGAGGCGGAGCTGCTTCCACGTCAGGATCTCGAAGGTCTCGTCCAGGGTGCCCAAGCCGCCGGGCAGCACGACGAAGGCGTCGGAGCGGTCGACCATCATGCGCTTTCGGGTGTGCATGCTGTCCACCACCAGCAGCTCGGTCAGGCCGGTATGCTCGACCTCCAGCACCTGGATGTGCTCGGGGATGATGCCGACCACCGAGCCGCCGGCCGCCAGGGTGGCATCGGCGACGATCCCCATCAGGCCGACGCGGCCGCCGCCATAGACGAGCTGGTGACCGTTCTGGCCCAGCAGCGTGCCGAGCTGGTGGGCGGCATCCTTATAGGTGTCGCTGACCCGGCTCGACGAGCCGCAATATACGCAAACTGAAAAGACGTCCTTCATTCCATCACCTTTGCGGACCGGGGCGGCCGGGCGCCTGTTTCCAGGCCACCCGCCGCCCACGGTCGATCCGTCCGTCACGCCCAGCGTCTCATGGTCGAGCGCTTACGCCAAGCGCCGGCGTGACGCTCCGTCGCATCAACACGCTTGAGGGATATCCGCTCCCGGCCTTTCGCGCCATGAGTGCCGCCGGCGTGTCCCCATAAGGTGCGACATGGTTTCGGCGAAGATTATTTCGGCGGACAAGGCGGTGGCTATTGACGTAACTTGTTTGCAATCTGATCTGGACTGAATAACCATCCGATCGTCCAGCGGCGGAATTGGCGGTTTCGTTCCGGTCTGCCGACGGACAGGAAGCGGGGCGGCTGTGCAGAGAGCGCTCATCATCGGTGGCATCGGCGTCGCGTTCCTGGGCGCGGCGCATATCCTGACTTCGGTCGATCGGGCCGATCCGCCCGGCGTGCCGTCCCTGACCACCCCGATCCAGACGAACACCGTTACGGCGAATCTCCAGTTGAAGCCGGACCCGCTCCGGCATGGCGCGCCGCCCATGCCGCCTTCGCTGGAGACGGCCCCGCAGATCCCGGCGGCATCCAGGCTTCCAGTCAGTCCCATGCCCACCGCTCCCATGCCCACCTTCGATGTCGTCCGGGTCAATCCGCAGGGCAATGCCGTGATCGCGGGCCGGGCGGAGCCCCATGCCCTCGTCACCGTCCTCGACGGCGGCCGCCCGATCGGGCGGACGACAGCCGACCAGCGCGGCGAATGGGTGCTGCTTCCGGAAGACAGCCTCGCGCCCGGCGGACGCCAGCTCAGCCTGTCGTCGAAGCGAACGGATGCGGACGAAGCCGTGCAGTCGCATGACGTCGTCGTTCTGGTCGTGCCGGAACCGGCGAAGGACGTCGCCGGCCAGCCGGCGTCCGACCGCTCCGGCGCGCTGGCGCTGGCGGTCCCCAGGGACGGCGCCAGGGACGGCGGCAACGCCCCGGCGCTGCTCCAGGCGCCCCCGGCGGCCGGAAAGCGCATCGCCTCTTCCGGCAATGCCATCCCCGCCCTGGGCGCGGCCCCGCTTCCCCCGGGCGGCGTCACGGTCGACGTCGTCGACTACGGCGCCGATGGGCGCGCCGGCATCGGCGGACGGGCGCCGCCGAACGCCCGGATCCAGGTCTACCTCGACAACGTCCTGATCGGCCACGCCGTTTCCGGCGAGGATGGGCGCTGGGGGTTGACCCCCGACCAGCCGGTCCGGCCCGGCCGCTATACCCTGCGCGCCGACCATGTCTTGGGCGGCGGCCGCGTCAGCGCCCGCGCCGAGATCCCGTTCCAGATGGCCGACCAGTCGGCGCAGAACCAGGCGGCGCAGAACCTGCCGGCCGGCCAGAACATCGTGGTCCAGCCCGGCGCCAGCCTGTGGCGGATCGCCCGGCGCACCTACGGCGACGGCGTCCGCTTCAGCGTGATCTACGAGGCGAACCAGTCCCAGATCCGCGACCCCGACCTCATATATCCCGGCCAGATCTTCACCGTCCCCCAGGTAAACTGACCCCTGACTTCCCGACCCCCGTCTCAGAGGAAGTCGGACAGGATGCGCAGATAGGGCCGGACCTCCTGGAGGAACTGGACTGTTTCGTACACCACGCCGGTCACGTCGATATGTTCCTCGACGTGCGACTCGCCGATCACCAGGATCTTCTGCCCGCCGTCGACCACGAAGCAGGACCGCGCCAGATGCTGCGTCGCGCGCAGGATCGCCAGGATGTCGCGCCGGCGCTGGGGCGACTGCGCCGTATAGGGCACATAGCCAAGCTCCGCCCAGATCCGGAACCGGCTGCCGTCGCCGACCGGATCGATCGAGACGTGGTACAGCACGTCGTCGATCGCGAAACGCTGTTTCGACGGGGCAGGGGTGGCGGCGATGCCGAGCAGGCCGTCCGCGTTGATGTGGACGGTGCCCAGCCGGAGCGGCAGGGCGGCCTGGGAAACTTCAGCAAGAGGCTGCATGTCGATCACTCGCCTGTCCCGCAAAACACCGCTCGGGAAAAGAACCGGTCGGGAAAAGAACCGGTCGGGAAAAGAAATGGCCGCATCACCCGCGGCCGTGGCGGAGCAGAATCACGTTTCGCGACTTAATATGCGGTAAATGCGCCGTCCGAACCGGTAGCGCTGGTTTGCATCCGCGCTCCGGTGCCATAAGTAACGGGGTCCGGCGCATTCCGCCGGACCCCGACCCGGTATCCGACCGTCCGGCGCCAATCGCCGCCAGCACATCGCAGGAACAAGCCTCCGACCATGTCCGCACTGCAATCCGTCGTCGTTCCGATCAACCGGGCCGGTTGGCCCTTCATCGCGGTATTCGCCGCGGTCACCGCCGTCCTGGCCTTCGTCGCCCAGCCGCTGGGCTGGGCCGGGGCGATCCTGACCGCGTGGTGCGTCTACTTCTTCCGCGACCCCGACCGCGTGGTGCCGTCCCGTCCGGGACTGCTGGTCAGCCCGGCGGACGGGACGGTCCAGATGATCGTGCCGGCGGTGCCCCCGAAGGAGCTCGGCATGGGCGACCAGCCCCGCCTGCGCGTCAGCATCTTCCTCAACGTCTTCAACGTCCACGTCAACCGGACGCCCGCCGCCGGCACGGTGGAAGCCGCCGCCTACCACAAGGGCAAGTTCCTCAACGCGGCGCTGGACAAGGCGAGCGAGGAGAACGAGCGGATGGCGATCCGGCTGCGGCTGGACGACGGGCGGGAGATCGCGTTCGTCCAGATCGCCGGCCTCGTCGCCCGGCGCATCATCTGCCACCTCAAGCCGGGCCAGACCGTCGCCGCCGGCGAGCGCTACGGCCTGATCCGCTTCGGCAGCCGGACCGACATCTACCTGCCGGACGGCGTCCATCCCCAGGTGATCGTCGGCCAGACGACCATCGGGGGCGAAACCATCATCGCCGACCTGAATTCGACCGAGCCGGCACGGCTCGGGGAGGTGCGCTGACATGACCAACCGGAGCGAACGTCCCCGCCGCCGGAGCCGGCCGCCGCGCCTGCGCGGGCTGTCGATCAACCGCATGCTGCCGAACATGCTGACCATGCTGGCGCTGTGCGCCGGCGTCACCGCCATGCGGTTCGCCATCCAGGGCCGGTTCGAGGCCGCCGTGGTGTCGATCATGGTGGCGGCCGTGCTCGACGCGCTGGACGGCAGGATCGCCCGCCTGCTCAACGGCCAGAGCAAGTTCGGCGAGGAGCTGGACAGCCTGTCCGACGTGGTCAGCTTCGGCGTCGCTCCGGCCATCACCCTGTACCTGTGGGTCCTTGCCGGGGCCGGCACGCCGGGCTGGATCGCTGTCCTGGCCTTGAGCGTCTGCGCGGCGCTGCGGCTCGCCCGGTTCAATTCCAAGTTGGGCGACAGCGACCTGCCGCCCTACGCCTACAACTATTTTACCGGCGTGCCGGCTCCGGCGGCGGCGGGTCTCGCACTGCTGCCGCTGGTGTTCTCGTTCGAGGCCGGAACCACCGTGTTCGGCCATCCGCTGTTCGTCGGTGTTTGGGCGGGCGCCATCGCGTTGCTGATGGTCAGCCAGCTGCCGACGTTCTCGTTCAAGGGCGTCCGGGTCCCGCAGAAATTCGTGATCCCGGTCCTGGCCGGCGTCGGCCTGATCGCCGCCATGCTCGTCAGCACGCCGTGGCTGACGCTGTCGCTGATCGGCATCGCCTACCTCATCAGCCTGCCGTTCAGCTACCGCCAGTACCGCCGTCTGAGGATCGAGGCGGAAAAGCTTCATGCATCCAACGCCGCAATGGCGCCCGACCTCCCCGAAGGCGACACCGCGGACGAGGACGAAGCAGGGCCGTTCTCCCCGGAAATCCGTATACCCCACGCCCCTCCAGGCCATGCTCGACGCCCGCCTGCGCCGCCTGATCGACCCGCCGCTGGACCGGTTCGGCGCCAGCCTCGGTCGGCGCGGGATCGGTGCGGATGCCGTGACGCTGGCCGGCTTCGCGGTCGGCGCCGCGTCCTTCCCGGCGCTGGCAGCCGAGGCCTATGGCCTCGCCCTGCTGCTCATCCTGCTCAACCGCGCGATGGACGGCCTGGACGGCGCGGTGGCGCGCCATGCCGGAACCACCGATTTCGGCGGCTACCTGGATATCGTCTGCGACTTCCTGTTCTACTCGGGCGTGGTGTTCTTCTTCGCGGTCGGACGGCCGGAACAGGCGCTTCCCGCCGCCTTCCTGATCTTCAGCTTCGTCGGCACCGGATCGTCGTTCCTGGCCTATGCGGTCTTCGCCGCCAAGCGCGGCGTGACCACCAGCATCCGGGGGACCAAGTCCCTCTATTATATCGGCGGCCTGACCGAGGGGACCGAGACGATCGCCCTGTTCGCGTCATTCTGCCTGTTCCCCGACGCCTTCGCGTGGCTGGCCTGGGGCTTCGGCGCCCTGTGCTGGATCACCACCGCCGCCCGGATCGCGGCGGCGTCCGGCGCCTTCCGCCCCTAGCAAGCGGCCTCTCCAGCAAAAAGCACGCTGGCGTAGGTCGGGCCTCTTCAGCCCGCCATCCAACGTTCCAGACCCACTGCCCTCATCCCTGGACGCAGTTATAGGCCGCAACCCTGCTGTTGCGGGACTCGTTCTCGTATCGCTCCACCAGGGCCGCATTGCTCCCCCAGGTCCGGCAGACCCCGTCCGCGTCGGCATCGATCGCCTCTTCCGACGCGCTGTCCACCGGATGGGTGATCGTGATCGCCGCCGGCCTCCGCGTCGGCGGCTCGTCCGGCCCGGCGCACGCGGCCAGCGCCAGGACTCCCAGGATCAGACCCGCTGCCGGCGCCCGCACCGCTCAGGCGCCTTCGCCGAACGACTCGGGCGCCACCTCGACCAGATCGCCGCGCCCCTCCAGCGCCTCGACGATCTTCTGCCAATGCTCCGCACCGGGCAGGTCGAGCGTCACCGTCGTCAGACCCTTCTCGCCGGAATGGCTGGCGGTCTGCCCGGTCTGGCCGAAACGCTGGCCCAGATCCTCGAGCACGGAGCTTTCCAGCCCCTCGTTCCGCTCGCCTTCGTAGCTGTAGATGATCTTCATGGACGCTCTCCCTTATCCGGTCTTCAGTCCCGCCCGTGAACCTCGGCCGGCGGACTGGTCGCCTCGACGGCGGTGAAACTCTCCAGGATCTTATATGTGTGCTCGGCGCCCTTCGGCACCGTCCAGCTGTCGCCCGGCTCCAGCTTTACCATCTGTCCTTCCAGATGAAGCTCGGCGCTGCCGGAGATGACGTAGCCGACCGTCTCGTAGTCGCGGCGGGACGGCGGCTTGGCCTCGGCCGGCTGTTCGTCCTGCCACAGGCGCATCGACAGGGATTTGCCGGACGCCAGATATTTCTGGCCCTGCTCGCCCTTGGGAGAATGGGCGGAATCGATCTTCTTCACGGTCGTATCGGCCATGGGGCCTCCTGGGTCTGATGGGATCGGGCGGGTGTCCGGATAGCGTCCGGACCCTGACGACAACATGACCCGCCCGGCGTGGTTCCCCCCTCAGCCGACCGTGACCCGGTCGAAGTCCGCCGCCACCCGCGCGTTCCCGAACTCCGCCCTGGCCTCGGCCTCCACCAGACCCTTGGCGTACCGGTTGGACTGATGGTTCAGCCAAAGCTGGCCGGCCCCGGCCTCGCGCGCCAGCCGCGTCGCCTGACCGACGGTCAGATGGCTCCGCGCCTCCGCCTTGTCGGCGTCGGCGTTCAGGAAGGTCGCTTCGATCACCAGCAGGTCGACGTCCCTGACATGCTCCGCCAGACCCTCGATGGT
>NZ_JCACHA010000975.1:0-6468 GCF_059503625.1 Skermanella sp. | reverse complement strand
AGTTTGACAGCCGGGAGCGTCATCTTACCGTTCCTCCTGATAGGGCGATCCTTGGAATCGTCTTCTTGTTCTTCTTGAGAAAAAGGTTATCCGTTACTGTCCTATCCTGCAATCGTTCCTAGAGCGTCGCTATAACTTCGCAACGAATCTCCGCGACTTCATGCCGCGGCGATAAAAAGTTATATGGGTTCGCCGAAACCGGATTTTTCCGGTCCGATGGAAAAATGTTGGTTACGTCGTGGCGAGTACCGGCAGCCGTTTCCATCGACAGCGGCTTGCCATACCCGAAATTTAGGATTAGTGATTCATTCGTGGATAACCGTGTCGAAGTGACCATTGGGTCTGACGGCGGTTCAGGACGATGTTTCAGTAAGCAGGGGGAATGAGCATGACTGAGACAGTCTTGAAGACCGGTGAGCCTGCGGCTGAAGCAGCCGAACGTCAAAGAGAGTGCGCGAATTTCATTTCTGATGAATGGCGTGAATTTGCCGCTCAGATGGCTGCCAACACCGACAGGGAGATCGCCATTAAGAGTGTCGGCATGACAATGGAACAGGCAATCGATGCTTTGCGTGTTGCCGTTGAAGAAGATCTATGTTCGTTCGTCGAACTGGATCGCCGGTAATCAGAGGAGCTGGTACGTGTTGTGATTGCCAGAAAATTCGATCCAGCGGTTGCCTTTGAGCTTGGCGAGTGGCTTTTCGTTTTACTTCAAGGTACTTGGATCGTAGCCGGCAAATCAAGGCGGTGGTGTCGAAATCCTTGTTGAATGACGTTGCCCTGCGCTGGAAGATTGACACAGCCCGCATTGGGGCCGAACATATACGACCTGCGGAATATGCTGCTCATCTCGCCTTCTGGATCAAGAAGCTCAAACCAATCAGTCAAGCCTATCATCTGCGAGATGTGGAAGCCGCTCGAGAGGCAGGTGTTCCCGTCAATTCATCGATGGAAATAATCGATATCAACGAACAGGCGGCAATCAGGCTGGCCTTTGTTCATCTGGCAGGATGTGCGAAGAAAGGCCAAGTCACGATACACGATAAGTCATCAGATGAATTTTGTGTCTTGAGCTATGACGATCAGATGTACAAGGCGTCTGTGCAAAGTTTTCTGAGCCAGCGATTGAATTTGGATGGTAGATCAGTGAGCGATAAATTGATCGAGGATATGAGGTATCGTTCGTTTGACACTCACCATTTTGTTCATATGTTCGACCAATTTATCTTTGGGCTTCGTCGAGATGGATTTGAATTTAAGTAAATTTTCTTCCAATATGAGCCAATTTCGTTAATCTTACTGTGTATCGCAGCAGCCCCATGAAGCCACCCAAGCCCGCCCCCATCGATCCGCCCACGCCCGACGAAATCGCGCGCCAGACGGCTCGGTTCCGCGCGCTGATCGCCAAGCCGACGCGGGAACGGCTGCGCACGCTGGTTTCCGCCTGCCACCGCCAGCTCGACCAGACCATCGCTGCCAATCCGCCGCGCCAGGAGGTCGCCTGCCGCATAGGCTGCGCCCATTGCTGCCACCTCTACGTCTCCGCCACGGCGCCCGAACTGCTGGCCATCGCCGGACACGTCGCCTTATGGCCGGAAGAGCGCCGCACCGCACTGACCGGCCGTCTCGCCCACGCATCCCAGGTCACATCCGGCCTGTCCCCGGCGGAGCGCGTTCGCCTGAACCAGCCGTGCCCGATGCTGGAAGACGGTCTCTGCGGCATCTATCCGGTCCGCCCGCTCGGATGCCGCGCCTATGCCTCGTTCGACGTCGCCGCCTGCGAGCGTTCCACCAGGGAGCGGGATGCGGCGGCACCGATCCCCGTGCCGCGGATCAACATGCGGACCCGCCGCTTCCTGTCTCACTGCCTGCGTGCGGCGCTTGACGAACGCGGGTTGGACGGCAGTTCCTACGAATTGATCGACGGGCTGTCGGCGGTGCTGAACTCATCCGACGCAGACGCGCGCTGGGTCGCCGGGGAAGGCATCCTGAACGGTGTCCAGGCCGACCCCTGAAAGCAACGCCGCTCAGATCACCGGCAGTTCCAGCACCACCCGGGCGCCCTCGTTCTTCTCCCAAAGCTCGTCGTCCCAGGTCAGCTTGCCGCCGAGCTGAAGCGCCAGCACGTCCATGATCTGCAGCCCGGTGCCCTTGCCCTTGATGGCGGTGCGGTCGAAGCCGGGGCCGTCGTCGGTCAGGGTCAAACGGGCGCGGCCGGGGCCTTCGCGGGTCAGTTGCACGTGTATCTCTCCCTGGCCGTTGGGAAAGGCGTGCTGGATGCTGTTGACGAAGAATTCGTTGATCAGCAGCCCCAGCGGGACCGTGGTATCGACACCCGCCATGGCGTCGTCGGCGCTGAACTTCAGCGTCACTTCCTCGGCCCGGACGCCGTGGAAGGCCAGAAGGCTTTCGCACAGCGAACTCAGGTAGCGGGGCAGGGGGATCTGATCGACGTTCTCCGCCTGGAACAGGTTGTCGTGGACGACCCGCAGCGTTTCCACCCGGCTGCCGATGATGCGGAGCTGGTTTTCGACCTCTCCGGACCCGATGCGGCGGATCTGCATGTTCAGCAGGCTGGTGATGATCTGAAGGTTGTTCTTGACCCTGTGCTGAAGTTCGCGAAGCAGGATCGCGCGCTCGTCGGCCAGCCTGGTCAAGGCGTCGTTCGTCTTGTTGCGGTCGATCGCCGCCGCCAGCACGTTGGCGTAGCTTTGCAGGAAATCGACGTCTTCCTGGTTGAAGCACCGCTGCTCGGTGCTGTCCACCTCGAGCACGCCGAAGGGATCGCCCTTGCCCTGGATGATCACGTTGATCAGGCTGTTGATGCCGTGCTCGCGCAGGAAGTCCGGAACGTCGAACCTTTTCTCGTTCTCGATGTCCTCGGCGATCACCGGCTTGCCGGTATAAAGCGTGAAGCCTCCCGACGACCGGCTGCCGGCATCGACCATCAGATTGCCGACCAACCCCGGTTTCCATCCCGTGCCCGCCCGCATCAGCAGCTTGTCGCCGCCCGGCAGCGCTTCCATCACCTTGGCCCGGCGGATGTCCAGACCCTGGGCCGCCAGCACGACGGCTTCGTGCAGCAGGGCGTCCAGGTCGTCCACCATCAGCGCCTGGCGGCCGAATTCGGCCAGCGCGCTCTGCCGGCGAACCCATCTTTCGCGGTCGAAGGTGTCGGTGTCATTGGTCATGGAAAGGACAACACACGAAGCGCTCGATTGGTAACGAAGATAACCAAGAGGATTTCATAGATCCGAATCCCTACCGGCCCGAATAAAGGCTATCCAGAAGACCGCCATGCCGTTTGCGGATCTCGTGCCGGCGAATCTTCAGCGTCGGCGTAAGCTGAGCGTTCTCGATGCCGAAGGGTTCCGCCACCAGGGCGAACTTGCGGATACGTTCGATGCCGGAAATACTCCGGTTTACCCGCTCCACCGCCTCCCCGACATGCTTCCGGAAGTCGTCGTCTTCGATCAGTTCGGCAAGGTCCGCCTGCTTGCCGTGGCGTTTCGCCCAATCCCTCGCGGCCTGGGCGTCCGGGACGATCAGCGCCACCAGGAAGGGGCGTCCATCGCCCGCCACCATGACCTGCCCGATGACCGGCTCCAGCGCCAGCAGGTTTTCCAGCCGTTGCGGCGCCACGTTGTCGCCGCCGCTGGTGACGATCAGGTCCCTCTTCCTGTCGGTCAGGACCAGCGCGCCGTCGGGCGCCAGATGGCCGACATCGCCCGTATGCAGCCATCCGCCGATCACCGTCCGCTCCGTCGCGTCGGCATCGCCCCAGTATCCCTTCATCACCGAAGGCCCGCGCACCATGATTTCGCCATCCCGGATTTCGCCATCCCGGATCTCGCCATCCATTTCGCCATCCGCACCGGCGCGGTCGATCCTGATCTCGACACCGGGGACGGGCGGACCGACCGTGTCGTGCCTGACGCGGCTCGGCCGGTTGCAGGAGATCAGCGGCGCCGCTTCCGTCTGGCCATAGCCCTGGAGGATGCGGATGCCGAGCGACTGGAAGAACAGCGCCGTCTCCGGCGCCAGGGCGGCGCCCCCGGAGATGAAAGCCTTCAACCGTCCGCCGAAGCGCTCGCGGATGCGGGCACGGACCAGCCGGTCCAGCAGCCGGTCTTCCAGGCCTTCCAATAAGCCCAGCCGCCCGCCGCGCTCGTAGCGCCGCTTCCCCAATTCCAGCGTCTTGTGGAACAGCCGCATCCGCCAGCCGCCCGGACGTTCCGCCTCGCGCCGGATACGCTGCTCCAGCACCTCGTAGAGCCGGGGCACTGCGGTCATGATCGTCGGCTTGACCTCCCCCAGGTTGCCCGCGAGCTTCTCGACGGATTCCGCATAGGCGATCCGTGCCCCCAGGCTCAGCGCGAACATCTGGCCGCAGGTATGCTCGTAGGCATGGGCAAGGGGCAGGAAGGACAGGAAGATCTCGTCCCCCAGCCCGACATCCAGGATCAGTTCAAGCGCACCCTTGCAGTTCGCCAGGATGTTGCCGTGGGTCAGCATGACGCCCTTGGGCGTCCCGCCCGTGCCTGATGTGTAGATCAGGCAGGCGACGTCGTCGCGTTCCAGCGCCTCCAAGGCCGGTTCGACAGGCAGCCCGGGACTGCCGCGCTCCAGCAGCGCGGTCCAGGACAGATGCTCCGGCCCCTCGGGTCCCGCCGCCGGCGAGGAGACGCCGCCCGCATCCTCGTTGAAGCCGACCACGGCCCGGATATCGGGAAGCTGGAGCGCCGCGGGAAGCACCTTCCGCATCAGGGCGGCGCTCGACACCAGCACCACGCGGGCGCCGCTGTCGCGCAGGGTATGCAGGTGATCAGCCGTCGTGCTGGTGGTATAGGCCGGCACCGTGATGGCGCCCAGCAGCATGATCGCGAAATCGGCGATCAGCCATTCCGGGCGGTTCTCCGACACGATGGCGACACGGTCGCCATGACCCACGCCCAGGCTCCTCAACCCGCCCGCCGCCCTGGCGACCGCGTCCGCCGCCTCGCCCCAGGTCCGTCCGCTCCAGTCGCCGTCCCGCTTGGCGATCAGCAGCGGGCGTCCGCTCAGGCGCTCCGCCTGATCGAAGAACATGGCGGGCAGCGTCCGCCACTCGTCGTAGCGGTTCTCGTCAATCGCCTCCGGCAGCGATCCGGAAAGCGAGCCGGTCGTAGAGCCGGTCATTGAACTGGGGCGGTTCATGGGGGACTGCGCGTTCATGCCTCTGGTCCGTTCTCGCGTGGGCCATATGGCCGGTGGGCCGGTCGTAAATCGCCGGTATCGTGATATAGGGAACGGCGGAGCCGCTTGGATGGGCACAGGACCCAGCCTATATCCCGTCCAGCGCAACAGGAGGACATCCATGAGTCAGACCGTGACCGCCGAGCCGCTCGATTCTTCCGATCCGGCGGCGCCCGATTTGGGCGCGCTGCCGGTCTGGGACCTGAGCGACCTCTATCCGGGCCAGGACTCCGACGCGCTGAAGGCCGATCTGGATCGGATGGAAAAGGCGTCGAAGGATTTTTACCGAAGCTACAACGGCAAGCTGGCAAGCCTGGAAGGGGCCTCGCTGGGCAGCGCCATCGCGCAGTACGAGGAAATCGACGAAACCCTCTCGCGCATCATGAGCTATGCCCATCTCGTCTATGCCGGCGACATGAACGACCCGCTGGTCGGCAAGTTCTTCCAGGGAATCCAGGAACGGGTCAACGGCATTTCCACGCACCTGCTGTTCTTCACGCTGGAACTGAACCGGATCGAGGACGACGCCCTGGCGGCCAAGCTGAAGACGCCGGAACTGGCCCGCTATGCGCCGTGGCTGCGCGACATCCGGGTCTTCCGCCCGCACCAGCTTTCCGACGAACTGGAGCGCCTGCTGCACGAGAAATATGTCGTCGGACGCGCCGCCTGGCACCGCCTGTTCGACGAGACGATAGCGGGTCTCCGCTTCACCCTGGGCGGACGCGAGGTCACCTGCACCGAGGCGCTGAACCGCCTGTCCGACCGCGACGCCGGCAAGCGGAAGGAAGCCGCGGTGGAGATCGGCCGCGTCCTGAGCGCCAATGTCCGCACCTTTTCGCTGATCACCAATACGCTGGCCAAGGACAAGGAGATCGAGGACAAGTGGCGCAACTATCCGCGCCCGACCTCGTCCCGCAACAAGTCCAACCACGTCGAGGACGAAGTCGTCGATGCGCTGGTCACCGCCGTCAAGGGTTCCTATCCCGACCTGTCGCACCGCTATTACAAGCTGAAGGCCAAGTGGTTCGGCGGCGACACCCTCGACTACTGGGATCGCAACGCACCGCTGCCGGACGACGACGACCGGCTGATCCCGTGGGGACAGGCGCGCAGCATCGTACTGGACGCCTATGGCCGTTTCTCGCCCGAACTGGCGGCTGTCGGCGCCAGGTTCTTCGACAACGCCTGGATCGACGCGCCGGCGCGGCCGGGCAAGGCACCCGGCGCCTTCGC
>NZ_JCACHA010000974.1:0-6469 GCF_059503625.1 Skermanella sp. | reverse complement strand
CACCGATGGCTCGTCGCTGACCGCGATCGAGTTCCGCCTGGAAACCGACACCGACCGCGCCGTCAACGACGTCAAGGACGCCATCGCCAAGATCCGGATGGACCTGCCGCGCACCATCGACGAGCCCATCGTCGAGCGGATCGACGTCGAGGGCCAGTCGATCCAGAGCTACGCCGCCTCCGCCCCCGGCATGACGCTGGAACAGCTCTCCTGGTTCGTCGACGACGTCGTCAAGCGCCGGCTCCAGGGCTTGAAGAACGTCGGCCGGATCGACCGCATCGGCGGCGTCAGCCGCGAGATCCAGGTTCGCCTCGACCCCGACCGCCTGATGTCGCTCGGCATCACGGCGGCCGACGTCAACAAGCAGCTTCGCGCCACCAACATCGATCTCGGCGGCGGCCGGAGCGAGTTCGGCGGCCAGGAACAGGCGATCCGCACCCTTGCCGGCGCCCGCACGGTGGAAAGCCTGCAAGGCACCCGCATCGTCCTGCCGGCAGGCCGCGAGGTTCGCCTGAGCGACCTCGGCGAAGTGACCGATTCGTTCGAGGAGCCGCGCTCCTTCGCCAAGCTCAACGGCAACCAGCAGGTCGTCTCCTTCAGCGTCTTCCGCTCAAAGGGCGCCAGCAACGTCGATGTCGCCCGCGTCGTGGAAGCCGAGCTGGCGGCGCTGTCGCAACAGCACCCCGACGTCAGCTATACCCTGATCGACGACACCGTCAGCTATATCGAGGGCAACTACGAAGCCGCGATGGGCACCCTGCTGGAAGGCGCGGCCCTTGCCATCGTCGTCGTCTTCATCTTCCTGCGCGACTGGCGCGCGACCCTGATCTCCGCCGTCGCCATGCCCTTGTCGATCATCCCGGCGTTCTGGGTGATCCACATGATGGGCTTCTCGCTCAACCTCGTCAGCCTGCTCGCGATCACGCTGGTCACCGGCATCCTGGTCGACGACGCCATCGTCGAGATCGAGAACATCGTCCGCCACATGCGCATGGGCAAGTCGCCCTACCGCGCCGCGATGGAAGCGGCCGACGAGATCGGCCTTGCCGTCATCGCGATCACCCTGACCATCGTCGCGATCTTCGCGCCGGTCAGCTTCATGGGCGGCATCCCCGGACAGTATTTCAAGCAGTTCGGCCTGACCGTCGCGGTCGCCGTGCTGTTCTCCCTCCTGGTCGCCCGCCTGATAACGCCGATGATGGCGGCCTACCTGATGCGTCCCCACCCGGCACGGCCGGAAAAGGACGGCTGGCTGATGCGGGCCTATACCGGCTTCCTCCGCGTCACGCTGCGCTTCCGCTTCCTGACGCTGCTGGCCGGCATCGGCCTGTTCGCCGTGTCGCTGTGGAGCACGTCGCTGCTGCCGACCGGCTTCATCCCGTCGGAAGACGCCGCCCGCACCGTGATCTCGGTGGAGCTGCCGCCGGGCGCCACCCTGGCCGACACCATGCAGACTACCGACAGGGTCGCCGGCATCCTGAAGAGCATGCCGGAGGTGAAGTCCGTCTTCACCATGGGCGGAACCTCGCCCACCGGCGCCAGCCGGGAGATCCGGCGCGCGACGCTGCTGGTCATGCTGACGCCCAAGGGTACGCGCGACATGACGCAGAAGCAGGTGGAAGGCGAAATCTCCCGCCGGCTGGCCGAAGTCCCCGACATCCGCGCCTGGTACGTCAACGAGCGCGGCGAGCGCGAGCTGTCGATCACCGTCATGGGCAACGACGGCCACGCGCTGAGCGACGCCGTCGCCTCCCTGGAAGCGGCGATGCGGCGCGAACCCGGCTTCGCCAACGCGGCGGCCAGCGCCGGCCTCGACCGCCCGGAAATCCGCGTCGTCCCCCGGCTGGACGAAGCCGCCCGCTACGGCGTCTCCCCCGAGACCATATCGGAGACGGTGCGGGTCGCCACCATCGGCGACGCCGACGCCAACCTCGCCAAGTTCAACGCCGGCGACCGCCAGATCCCCATCCGCGTCCAGCTGGAGGAGACCGCCCGCAACGACCTGCGCCTGATCGAGACCCTTGCCGTCCCGACCGCCACCGGCGCCGCCATCCCCCTGATCTCCCTTGCCGATATCGGCTTCGGCCAGGGTCCGTCCTCGATCGAGCGCTATGACAGGGAACGCCGCGTCCTGATCGGCGCCGACCTCGTCGGCAGCATGACGCTGGGCGACGCGGTGGCGAAGGTCAAGTCCCTGCCCGAGGCCCGCAACCTGCCCGCCGGCGTCCGCATCCAGGAAAGCGGCGACGCCGAGATCATGGGCGAAGTCTTCTCCGGCTTCGCCGCCGCCATGGGCGCCGGTCTGCTGATGGTGCTGGGCGTGCTGGTGCTGCTGTTCCACAACGTCTTCCAGCCCATCACGATCCTGCTGTCGCTGCCGCTGAGCATCGGCGGCGTGATCGCCGGCCTGCTGCTGACCGGCAACGCGATCAGCATGCCCGTCGTGATCGGCATCCTGATGCTGATGGGCATCGTCACCAAGAACGCGATCATGCTGGTCGATTTCGCGGTGGAGCAGGAGCGCAAGGGCATGCCCCGGATCGAGGCGATCATCGACGCCGGCCGCAAGCGCGCTCAGCCCATCATCATGACGACCATCGCGATGGCGGCCGGCATGCTGCCCAGCGCGATGGGAGCCGGCGACGGCGGCGAGTTCCGCGCCCCCATGGCGATCGCCGTGATCGGCGGCCTCCTCGTCTCGACCCTGCTGTCCCTGATCTTCGTGCCCAGCTTCTACACGATCATGGAAGGCCTCTCCGCCTTCTGCGGCCGCATCTTCGGCCGCTTCATCGGCCCCAAGGAAGAAGACGACCCGCACACCGCCCCGCAGCACGCCAACCCCAACGTGACGATGCGGGAGGCGGCGGAGTAATCCGGCAATGAAACCGTAGAAGCGGCTTCCAGCCGCTTTCACGCCCCAAAGCTGCGCTTTCGCAGCCCGTCAAACCCTAAACGCCTCACGCGCCGAAAGCGGCTGGAAGCCGCTTCCACGCAATCGCCGCCCCCCATCCCCCCGCGAATACCAGCACACACAATCCCGCCGGTTCCCCACCGCCGACATCCCGCCCTATACTCCCCGGCAGCGCCCGCAGCACCGGTCCCCACGTTGATTTATTTAAAATTCATCGCCACCCACGGGCGAATGCTCGCCTTCGGCTTCCTGCTGACCCTGTTCTCCAGCTTCGGCCAGACCTTCTTCATTTCCCTCTCCGGCGGCCATATCCGCGAGGAATTCGGCCTCTCCAACGCCAGCTTCGGCATGCTCTATTCCGTGGCCACCCTGGGAAGCGCCACCGCCCTGATCTGGGCCGGGCGCTGGCTGGACACCGCCGACCTCCGCCACTACGTCGCCGCCGTCTGCCTCGCCCTGACCGCCGCCTGCATCGGCATGGCGACCGCCGGCCATGTCGCAATCCTGGGACTTTCCCTCTTCGGCCTCCGGCTGGCCGGACAGGGATTGATGCCGCACACCGCCATGACGACGATGGCCCGCCGCTTCGACACCGGCCGAGGTACCGCCCTGAGCATCGCAGCATTGGGACACCCGACCGGAGAGGCGCTGCTTCCCACCATCATGGTCGCGGCCCTGGCCCTGCTCGGCTGGCGCACCGCCTGGAGCGTCTGCGCCGCCGTGCTGATTCTGGCCGTCCTGCCGGCATTGCTCCTGCTGCTCCGCCGCAATCCAGGCGAAGCCGCCGCCCCGGCCCCCTCCACCCCCCTGAAGACCGGAGACCGCCCCATCGCCGCCAGGGACTGGACGCGGGCGGAAGTGCTGCGCGATCCCCGCTTCTACCTGCTGCTGCCGGCCCTGCTGGCCCCCGGCTTCATCAACACCGGGGTCTTCTTCCACCAGATCGCCCTGGTCGAAGGTAAAGGCTGGCCGCTGACGGTCTTCGCCGCCTCCTTCGCCTTCTACGCCGCGACCACCATCGCCACGTCGCTGTCCATCGGCCCGGTCATCGACCGGATCGGAGCCGTCCGCCTGCTGCCCTTCTACCTGCTGCCGCTGGCGACCGCCCTCACCGTCCTGTCCCTGAGCGGCGCCCCCCTGGGAGCGGCAGCCTTCATGGCCCTGGCCGGCATCACCGCCGGCATGAGCGCCGTCATGGTCGCCGCCGTCTGGGCCGAACTCTACGGCACCCGCCACCTGGGAGCGATCCGCTCCATGTCCGTCTCCATCGTCGTCCTCGCAACGGCCCTCTCTCCCGGCCTGTTCGGCTGGCTGCTCGACCGGGGCGGAAGCTTCGACGGGATTGCGATGGGCAGCGCCGTGGGAGTGCTGGCGGCGGGGTTGCTGACGGTGCCGGCAGTGCGGGGGAGAGTGTAAGTCGAAATGACTCAGGCACAGGAGTTAATAGATAAGCAAATTAATTCCCTCTGACCCATTTCTTCCAATCACTGACTCTTTTCTTCCCCTGCCTACTCAAACGTTCACTTAAGCACACAGTTCCGCCGGTGCTGCGTGACAGTTCCGCCGGAAACATCAGCGTTCCGCCGGGACTGTGATAGGTCCGCCTGGGGTCAACAATGATGCGGAGGCGAAAAGGGATGCGCTTATCTGCTTGCGGTAGCGTGGAACAGGATGGCTTGTTTCTCGCATTCATGGTGATCGGGCCACGTCTTGCCGTACTCGACAAGCTTTGGGTCAGGCGACGTGCACACGACAGTCAGCCAGCTTCCTTTCGGGCTTCGCTTCAACCTGGTCAAAGCGACGTAGATAAGTGCCCTACTTTCATCCGACTTGAAATCGCTAACATAGACGACGAGGAGCCTGGATTCCCAACCTTTGAAGCTGTGCAGGGTAGTCGCCTTGATCCGGGCGTCCCCCATGTAGAAGCCCATCTTCTCGCGGCGGCGCTCCTTGACGTTGTGATCGAAGGTGCTGACGGTATTGACGTTCATTTTCGTCAACCGGGCTACCACGTCCTCGCCCACCCTGGTGTCGTCCGTCAGATAAGTGATGTCCGCATTCGCCAGACCCTTAGATCCCGTTTGCAGCATCAGCAGCCGGATTTCCTTGACGCACGCCTCGCTTCCCTCATTGCCACGGCATTGCACCCACCGCAGGCGGCAGGTTTCCAGGGCGAGATCCATCTGTTCCGCGTCGGGCACGTCGGCGGTCGAGGACGGCAGAAACCGATCGGCGAAGTCCCTGGCGTATGCCTTGCCCAGGGTGGGAAGGCGGTAGCTCATCTTCAACTGCGCCCACCGACCGCTGGTGAAACCCATGTCGTTCATGACTTCGTCGGTCCATGCCTTTCCGGTTCCGTAGACGTCCTGGGTCGCATCAGCAACGAGCAGCATCTCGCCGTCCGGTGACAGAGCCTTCCGGAGAATGTTCCACCATTCCGGCTTATAGTCCTGCCCCTCATCGACCATAATCGTGTCGACGGTTTTTATCCTGCCTGTTTCCAGGGCCGTCCGGGCCAGCTCAGGGATAGCGACTCCAAAGATGTAGTTTCTGTCCTTTTCGTTCCCTGCGTTCTGATACTGCTCGAATAGCTCCTTGTATTCATTCTCCAGCCCGGCTTCTTTGCAGACGTCCTTGCAGAACAAGTGGAAATGTCTGAAGCAAATGAGGCTCATCTCGTGCGGCTTGCCCAGTCCCCGCACGACCAAATCCTTCAGGTAATGCCAAAGCGTGATGTTGAATGTGAGGATCAGGACGGTCTTGCCCTGCTTCGCGCGATGCGCGGCCCGCGCCGCCAGCACGAGAGATTTCCCCGAACCGGCTGGCCCCTTAATCCGGCGGTAGCCCAAAGCGGGCCATGTGTTAACAAGATTCTTCTGATTGGTGTCCAAAATCAGCGGTTCACGTTGGGTCGCCGCAAAATCGGGTTCCACTAGCCACCCACGGAGATCCTTCGCGAGAGCCTCAGTCATAAGGCGGGAGTGTTGACGGAAGGCTTCGGGAAACACCTCTCGGAGATTGCCGGTCTCGATCTCTCTCCTTCCGCTTACGGGGTGGTACTTGGCATACTCCTTCTTCTCTTCGTCTGACATGAAATGCTGCATGAGGGCGAAAACCCTGGATTTGTCGGCGAAAGGAAAGATGACGCCCGCGCTGATGGCACCGAAGCCGTCGTTCTGTTTCAAGCGGGGGCAATACAGCTCATAAATGCTTTTTTTATACGATCCCACTTTGAGAATGGGGTTTTCGCTCTGAATGCTGAAGGACTGCTCGCCGCGTTTCGCCATCAGGACCGGCATTCCATACCTGTCGGTCTCCACGAAATAGTACATGGCGTCGAGATTCCAGTCCTTCACCTCGAACACGCCGATACCGACCTTCGGATTTAGAAGGACGAAATCCGGTCTCAAGCCGTTCAGATGGGGTTGGATGTAGATCTCCCAATCGGGAGACAGCGTCCGATCGAACAGATCGAAAACTGCCCGTTCCCCTGCCGTCAAGGGTTGACGCAGTTCCGACAAGGTTTCGACGGGCGGGGATACGACGCGGCGGCTCATG
>NZ_JCACHA010000973.1:0-6475 GCF_059503625.1 Skermanella sp. | reverse complement strand
CGGCGTTCCGGAGCGCCCACTTGGCCAGGGCGCTGGTCAGGGCGGCGAATGTAAGAGAAGCGGTCATCGTCTGACTCCATGATAGACGGAACGGCGCTTTCTCCCTCAGTATCGTTCAGCCGTCTGGAGCGGTTGTTGGATAAGCATATCGTGCAACGCACAACCGGATGCAACCGCATAGCTCGAAAGGCAGCCACGCGGATTCCGGAACCCTCAAATATTCGATCTGCGTATGGTAGCAAGGCCGGAAAACCGTGGTATTGTATACGGAGCATTGATCCCAGGGGCATTTGGCATACCATGAACCTGCTCGGTCCGACGCCTGAAAGCGAGACCTCACCCGAAGACAAGGGCCTGCTGTCGGACCAGATCCGGCGGGCGCTGGCCGACGAAATCGCGACCGGGCGGCTGAAGCCGGGAACGGCGCTGGACGAGCAGCAGATCGCGACCCGGTTCGGAGCGTCGAGGACGCCGGTGCGGGAAGCGCTGCGGCAACTCGACGTCTCGGGATTGGTCGAGATCCGGCCCCGGCGCGGCGTGATCGTGGCGCTGATGACGCCGGAGCGGATCATGGACATGTTCGAGACGACGGCCGAGGTGGAGGCCATGTGCGTCCGGCTGGCGACGTACCGGATCACTCCGGCGGAGCGCAGCCATCTTCAAGGCCTGCACGAGGAGTCGGCTGATATGGTCGCCGCTTCCGACCTCAACGCCTATGACGAGTTCAACCGGGTGTTCCACGAAGCGATCTACCGCTGCACCCACAACCAGTTCATGGCTGAACAGGCGATCGGCATCCGCGCGAGGCTTGCGGTCTTCCGGCGCACCCAGCTGCGGCACGGCGACCGGATCGTCAAGTCGCATGAGGAACACGGGGAGATCCTGCGGCAGATGGCGCGGGGCGACGGCGGCGAGGCCGCCCGCTGCATGCGCGCCCATATGCTGAACGCCAGCGGCGCCCTGACCAGCTACATCCGGATGCTCAACGACAGCGATCCTCTGGCGTGAGGTGCCTGCCGTCAGAAGAAGATGTCGTCCAGGCAAGCATCCGCCGGCGCAGCCTCCGCGGTGGTCATGCCTGTGGCCGCCGGGGCGAACCGCTGGTGGATTTCCCGTTCGCCGGCCATGGTGTAGCGGGCGCCGAGCATCGGCAGCACCCTCTTCTCGGCCTGCCGCGCGTTCGAAACAGGACAACCAGAGCCCAGGTGGCGAGCGGCGGCGGCAGGATGACGTTGGCCGGCAGCTTCGCCTCCACCTGCCGCGACGGCAGTTCCCGGCCGGCGCGACCCGGCCTGCCCCCTGCCGGGCACGCGCGGCGCCCTTAAGGGCGTCGCAGATCCGGACGGGCATCGAGGCTCCGGACCGGTCAGGGGTCAATCCTCGCTATCGGGCCTCGCTATCGGCCCTCGCTATCGGCATCGCCGTCGTCATCGATGTCGCCGAATACCTCGTCTTCGCGGATGTTCAGCAACTGGCAGAACTCACGGATCACCTGCTCCTCGTCGTCGTGCAGGACCGGATCGTCGGCCTTGGCCAGCACAAGGGCGAACTTCAGCAGCAGGACCTGCTGATCCTCGTCCTGGATCCGGAGCACGGCCCGCCGCACGCCCTCGGTCCCCTTGCCGCCATGCAGCTTGTACATCTCGCTGTAGTGCTGGAACGTGTTCAGCAGCCGGAAGGGCGTGAAGGGCTGGAGCAACGGCGACGTGGTGATGAACTCCTCCAGTTTGGCCTGCTCGACTTCGTCCAGGCGTCCATCGGACCAGACGATAGCCGCCGCTATCGCCATGGCGGCTTCCGAGAAGTCGTGGTTCTGGAGCCGTCCCACGTAGTCGGTCAGGACCTTGGCGAAATTCTGGCTGATCGTAATCATGACATCGTCCATCGCAGCGTGTCACACCAGCTAGCACGACGAGGAGGGGCTTGTCCCGGATAACTCCGGCATGTTCCTCAGCGGATCGGAGTGCCTCGGAGGATCGCCCGCTCCCCGGAGGGCTGGCCGAGCCGGCGCGTGGCCGCTCGGCTGTCTGCGGATCACCCGGTGAACGCGCCGGCGGCGGCCCGCGCAACATCCGCGTGGATCGCGTCGCCCTGCTTGAACCCCTCGGGCGTCTGCGTGATGTAGCTGGCGATCAGGATCGGCGGCCTGGCTCCGGGCCAGACGATGGCGATGTCGTTTATCGATCCGTTGCCGGTGCCTGTCTTGTCGCCGACACGCCAGTCCCGCGGCAACCCGGCGCGCAGGCGGTTGTCGCCGGTCTTGTTGCCGACCATCCAGTCGATGAGCTGCCCGCGCGAGGATGGGCGCAGCGCGTCGCCGACCATCAGCCGGTTCATGCTGTGGACCATCGCGTTCGGCGTCGTCGTGTCGCGCGGGTCGCCGGGGATGGAGGTGTTCAGCGTGGGCTCGTTGCGGTCGAGGCGCGTTCGCTCGTCGCCCAGGCTGCGCACGAAGGCGGTGAGGCCGGCTGGATCGCCGACGGCGGGCAGCAGGAGATTGGCCGCGACGTTGTCGCTGAGCGTCATCGTGGCTTCGCAAAGTTCCGCCACCGTGGGCGGCGTGCCATTCACCCGAGTCTCGGCGAAAGGCGCATAGGGGATCAGGTCGCCGGGCGACACGGGAATGCGGCGGGTCAGGCTTTCCCTGCCCTCGTCCACTTTCTTCAGGATGGCCGCGGCCAAAAGAAATTTGAAGGTGCTGCACATGGGGAACATCTCGTCCCCGCGCCAGTCGAAGCGCCGGCCGCTGCCGGTGTCGAGCACCGCCACGCCCAGCCGTCCGCCGCTGCGGCGCTCGAGCGCTGCCATGACGTCGCTCAATCCTTTGCTGTCCGGAACATCGGCGTTCCCAGCGTTTGCGCGATTTGCGGCCAGCAGCATCAAGCCGCCTGCCGCGCCCAAAAATCGCCGTCTTCCGATCATCTAAAACCTCCAGCTTCGTCGTGTTGGTGGCTGGACGTTACAAACACCGGGTTGCACGAACAAACGACGATACCTTTCGCAAACCAAAAAGAAATCTAATGGACCGTCCGCAGCTTCCCCTCAACGCCCTGCGCGCCTTCGAAGCCTCCGCACGGCACCTCAGCTTCACCCGCGCGGGGCTGGAGCTGTGCGTCAGCCAGGCGGCGGTCAGCCACCACATCCGGACGCTGGAGGCGCGGCTGGGTGTTACCTTGTTCCGCCGCCTGCCCCGTGGCCTCACCCTGACCGACGAGGGAGCGGCACTCGTGCCGGTGCTGAACGACGCCTTCGAGAGCATCGGGGCCACTCTGGACCGGTTCACCGAGGGCCGTTACCACGAGGTGTTGACGGTCGGCGTGGTCGGCACCTTCGCCACGGGATGGCTGCTGTCGCGGGTTCCGGGCTTCACCAGCGCGTATCCGGGGATCGATCTTCGCATCCTGACCAACAACAACCGTGTGGACCTCGCCGGGGAGGGCCTGGATTTCGCGATCCGCTTCGGAGACGGCGCTTGGCACGGCATCGAGGCGACCATGCTGCTGGACGCTCCCCTCACCCCGCTCTGCGCGCCCGGTGTGGCCCGGCGGCTGACCACGCCGGCCGATCTTGCCCGCGAAACGCTGCTTCGCTCCTACCGGGGGGAGGAATGGCAGCGCTGGTTCGCGATCGCCGGGGCACCCTGCCCGACGATCCGGGGTCCGGTTTTCGACTCCTCCCCTACCATGGCCGCAGCGGCGATAGCCGGGATCGGCGTCGCACTGCTGCCCGCCGGCATGTTCGGGCATGACCTGGGCACCGAGCGGCTGGTTCGGCCCTTCGAGGCCGAGGCTCCGGCCGGGCGCTACTGGCTGACCCGCTTGCGCTCGCGCTCGGAGACCTCGGCCATGCAGACCTTCCGGCGCTGGCTGATGGAATCCTTGCGGGACCGGGAGCCCTCGTGACGGCGGCATGGCGCCGCTTCACCAGAGCTTGGCGCGCCACCAGCCGGAGTTGGCCTCCGTCCGCAGGATGCCGACCGCGATGCGTTCGACTTCGCGGGCGGCGCGGGTCAGGGGACGGCTGTTGGCGTGAGCGATGTGGACGGAGCGTTCTACCACGGGTTCGACGATGCGGGCGACCGAGAGGGCGGCGCCGGACTCGTCGCTTTCCAAGGCGGCGAGCGACAGGATGGTGTGACCGGCGCCGCGGCGGACGAGGCGCTTGATCTGGCTGAAGGCGTCGATCTCGATCGTCACGTTCAGGCCGATGCCGGCCCGCCGCGCCGATTGCTCGATCAGCGAGCGGAGGCCGTGCTCCCGCCCCGGCAGGACGAACTTGAGCGGTTCCAGCCGGTGGAACGGCGCGTCGCCGCCCTCCGCGATGCCGGCCAGCGAGGCCTCGTCGCGGCCGGCGAGGTAAAGCTCCTCGGTCAGGAGCTTGGTGCTGTCGATGCCGGAATTTGGGTGCGCGCCGTAGAGCAGGCCGACGTCGACCTGCCCCTCCAGCAGCCAGTGCGCGATGTAGCCGCTCATGCTCTCGACGACGCGCAACGTCACATTGGGCAGCGCCGCCTGGGTCTGCTCGATCAGCGGAACGGCCAGGATCGTCACCAGCGAGGTCGGGATCGCGAAGGTCACGCGGCCGACCGGGCTGTCGGAGCGCGACCGGAGGCTTTCCCGCGCGTCGTCGGCCGATTTGAGGATCAGCCGGGCATGGCGGATCAGCTCCTGCCCCTCGCTGGTCGCCACCACGCCGCGGGCCGAGCGCTCGAACAGGACGACGCCGAACTCCTCCTCCAGGTTCCGCAGATGGGTGCTGATCGAGGGCTGGGCCACGCGCAGCGCCTGTGATGCCTTGAGGATGGAGCCATGTTCCGCGACGGCGAGGAAGTACCTGAGCTGGCGAAGATCCATCTGCGGCGGCGTCGTCCTGGGGTAGCCGGTCTATCCTAACTTGGCGAGCGGGCAGCCCCCCTGTCCACGGCGCATGCGGATATCGCTTCGTGCCGCGCCAGCACCGCCCGCGACTGGTCGACCACGGGCAGGTCGAGCATGCGGCCCTTGTGGCGGACGGCGCCCCTGCCCTCGCGCAGGCCGGCCTCGAAGGCGGCAATGACCTCCTCCGCGTCCTGGACTTCCTTGGCGGACGGGGCGAAGGCCTCGTTGAGGATCGCCACCTGATCGGGGTGGATGCAGAAGCCGCCTTCGAAGCCCAGCCGGCGCGCTTCCTGGATGACGCGGCGGTACCGGTCCAGGTCGGTGTAGTCCGCCACCGAGCCGACATAGCCGATCGGCAGGCAGCCGGCGGCCCGCGCCGCCGCCACCGCCATGACGTTGGGGACGTAGAGGCTGCGGTCGTCGGGCACCATGCCCATCGACACCGCCAGATCCTCGGCGCCGACCGTGATGCCGAGGACGCGCGGGGATGCTGCAATGGCGCGCATCTCGCCAAGGCCGCCGGCTGTTTCGATCATCGCGACGAGGCCGGTGTGACCCCGGGGCAGTCCGCGCTCGAACTCCAGCTCGTCCAGGATCTCGCCGACGGCGCGGATGTGGCTGGCGTCCGGCACCTTGGGCAGCGTCAGCGCCATGACCTCGGCGCAGACGCTGGACTCGATGTCGGCGACGGCCTGCCGCCACGGCCGGTTGATCCGGACGACGACCTGGACGCCGTCCCGCGCCAGCCGGGCGGCGGCGGCGCGGACCATGCCGCGCGCCTCGGCCTTCTGGTCGGGCGGAATGCTGTCCTCCAGGTCGAGCTGGATGACGTCGGCTCCCCGCCTGGGAGCGCTGGCGAGGAAGCGTTCGTTGTTGACGGGAACGAACAGCATCGACCGCCAGATCGGCAGCGTCTTGTTGGGCAAGGTCTGGGTCATGCCGGCATCTCCTGTTCGCGTTCCGCCATCGTAATGCCGGGTTCCGCCATCGTGATGCCGAGTTCCGCCAGGATCTCGGCGTTGTGCTGGCCGATGCGCGGCGCCGGGCGGCGCATGCCGCCGGGCGTGCCGGACATCCGGGGAATGACATTGTGCATGGGGAGCGTTCCCATGTCGTCGTCCGGCAGCTCGACGATGACTTCGCGGCCACGGACGAAGGGGTGGTCGACCAGATCGGCGATCGAGCAGACGGGACCGACGGTGACGCCGGCCGCCTCGAACAGGTCCAGGTTATGCTCCTGGGTTCGGGTGGCGATGACGGAGCCGATGATCTGGTCCAGCTCGTCCCGGTGGCGGACGCGGTCGTCGTTGGTCCGGAACCGGGGATCGGCGATCAGTTCGGGATGGCCGATGGTGGTGAAGATCCGCTCGGCCATGGACTGCATGGAGCCGGACATCGCCACGTATTTGCCGTCGGAGCAGACATAGACGTTGCGCGGCGCCGTGTGGGTCGACTGGTTGCCGGCCCGGTTGGACGGCACGCCGGTCAGCCGGTACTGTGCCGCCTCCGCCCCGATCATGGAGAAGATCGGCTCGAACAGGGACAGGTCGATCACCTGCCCGCCCTTCTCGCCCCGGACCGCATGGCGGAGTGCGGCC
>NZ_JCACHA010000972.1:0-6501 GCF_059503625.1 Skermanella sp. | reverse complement strand
ACCTCGTAGCGCTTGCCCCGGAAGGCATCCATCTTGTCGGCATATGTCGCGGGCAGGCCGGGGTAGCCGATCATCCGCCACGACGCCATGTTGCGGTTGCCGCCGTACATCGGGTCGGCGAAGAAGCCTTCCATCACCATGGCAAGCAGAGCGTTGAAGAACGGGCGTGACCCGATCGAGGCGAACTCCGCCTTGCCGGCTTCCATCGTCTTCAGCGCCTCGGCGATCTTGGCGGGCTCCAGTCCGTCGAGCGGCTTGCCGTGCGTCGCCCTGGTCCAGTCGTTGGCCGCCTTGATGCCGGCGCGGAAGTACTCCAGCGGCGTCAGCGGCGACTGTTCGCCAAAGCCGGGGACCGCAGTGTGGAACGGTCCCGCCCGGTACATCCTGGCCCCTGCCCCATAGGCGCCCGCCAGCTGGCGGTCGATATAGGTCACGACGCCGCATTCCGAACCCGACGGCGACAGGTCGTCCGCCGGGATCATCGCATCGGCCGCCGCCGCGACGAAGGCGGCTTCGGTGGCGGTCAGGACCTGCATCGGTTCCGGGATGTATTCCGGAGTTTCCGCTTCAACGGTTTTCGTTTCCGGCTTGGCTTCCGGGGACGTTTCCTGCGGCTGGGCCGCCGCGAGGTCGGGGGCGCCGAAGGCTCCGGCCACCGTCACGGCAGCGGTTCCGGTCGCGGCGCCGATCAGAAACCGGCGCCGGGGTAATGCTTCAGTCATCTGCTTAAGTGATCCCTCGGGTATTGAAATCGAAGTTGAGCCGGTAAGCCGGCTCCGATCAGGCGACGCGGATCGTGGCCAGGAACTGCAAGGCTTCGTTCCGCAGCCGCGCCGATTGGGTGGCGAGACCATCGGCCGAGGCGAGCACCTGGGCCGCTGCGCTGCCGGTTTCGTTGGCGGCCGCCGTGACCGATCCGATGGTAGCCGAGACCTCCTGTGTCCCGAGCGATGCCTGCTGGACGTTGCGGGCGATCTCCTGGGTCGCGGCGCCCTGCTCCTCGACTGCGCTGGAAACCGACGCGGTGATCCCGCTCAGTTCCTCGATCCGGGTGGAAATGCCGCGCACCGCCTCGGCCGCCTTGGCGGTTTCCGACTGGATCTCGCTGACCTGGGACTGGATGTCCTCGGTCGCCCGCGAAGTCTGGGTCGCCAGCTGCTTGACTTCCGACGCGACGACGGCGAAGCCCTTGCCGGCCTCTCCCGCCCGCGCCGCCTCGATCGTGGCGTTCAGCGCCAGCAGGTTGGTCTGGGACGCGATCTGCTGGATCATCTGCACGATCTCGCCGATCCGCTGGGCCGAGGTGGTCAGGCCGGCGACGATGCTGTCGGTCCGCTTGCCTTCCTCGCTGACGCGGATCGCGACCTGCGACGCATCGGCAGTCCGCCGCGCGATCTCGCTGATGGAAGCGGAAAGCTCCTCGGCGGCGGTCGCCACCGTCTGCACGTTGCTCGAGGTCTGCTCGGACGCCGACCCGACCGCCAAAGTCTGGCGCTGGGTTTCCTCGGCGGTGACCGACATCGACTGGGCAGCACCCCGCATGTCGTCGGCCGATGCGGACACCGCGTCGATCACGTGGCGCACGCTCGCCTCGAAACGGTCGGCCAGCTCGTTCATGCCGCGCTTGCGATCGGCTTCGGCGGCGGTGCGGCTGGCTTCCTGCTGGGTGCGCAGGGCCTCCGCCTCGATCATCATGTCCTTGAAGACGGCGACCGCGTCAGCCATCGAGCCAAGCTCGTCCCGGCGGTCGCGTCCGGGGATCGCGACATCCGTCTCACCCTGCGCCAGCCGCCCCATGGTCCCGCGCAGCCGGTCCAGCGGACGCGACAGCCCGCGGCCGACCAGCAGCGCCACCAGGACGGAGCCCAGCAGGACGACGCCGGTCGCGGTCATCAGGTACCAGAACGTCCCGGTTTCGACGGCGGTGAAGCTGGATATGTTCTTGACCAGTTCGATGATGGCGACCGGCTCGCCGGCGAAGTTCTTCAGCTGGCCGAGATAAAGGGCAACTGGATGGCCTTCCAGCTCGGTCCGGCGCAGCACAGTCGTCCCGTCGAGCGCCAGTTTCATTTCTTCCATCGTCGCCAGCGATTTTTCGCTCAGGCTGGAGCCCAGTGTCTTGAACTGGTCGTCCTGCAAGCGGTGGACGGCGAAATCGACGTTGAACTGGGTCTTGATCCGGTCGACGAAGGACTTGCCGAAGGTGATGCCGATGTCGATGGCACCGACGAAGCGGCCGTCGCGCATGATGGGGGCGACGCTGTAGACGCCCAGGTTGTCGCGCCCCGGCTCGATGCCGGTAACGCCCTTGCCCGACTGGTTGACCAGCGCCACCGTGCGCCGGCGCTGGGAAACGTCGTCGCCGAACGACTTCGGCTCATGCACGCGGTAGGTCGTGATGCCCGGCGGCTTGGTAAAGGACCAGGGACCGACGCCCAAGGCCTTGGCCGAGGCCTGGGCCTGGGTCAGCAGCCCGCCCAGCGCCGCCCGGTCTTCGCGGTCCAGCGCGTCCTGAACGCCCGGCAGGCCGCCGACCACGGCGGCGACGCTGGCCGCCGTCCGTCCTTCGTATTCGAAAGCAGCCAGAACGCCGTCATACTGAAGCTTCATTTCGCGGTCGAGCGCCAGACCGGTGATCTCGTTCTGCTTGGTCATTGCGACGACGCATAGCGCACCGGAGGCGACCGCCGCCGTTGCCGAAATGGCGACAACCAGCCGCATGGAAATTGAACGAATTTGAATCATGCTTATGACTTTCGACAGGCATGGTCTCAGACTTGCTTCCAATGAAATGACGGATTTTAGCAAATGCTGAAACGCTCAGACCAAAGTCATAAGGCAATTCATTACTTTAAATCCGCACTTCAACGAGCGCGGACTGAGTTTCAGCACAAACAAATTGCCGAAAAGATAACGAATGAAACAATTTGAGACATTTGGTGGTATAGGTCGTGCTGGTCCAGTATGTATCGTTACTTTGATACCGGGCATCCCGGACGCTGAATTTGAGGAGGCCGGCATGGAGCCTGACTGGTTGGTATGGGCACGACGAATCCAGGCATTGGCTCAAACCGGGCTGGCCTTTACGAAGGACGGCTACGACCGCGAACGCTACGCATCCCTGACCGCATTGGCGGCGGAAATGATGGCGGCGCGTTCAGCCGGCGATCCTGCCCGGATCGAAGACCTCTTCGCCGGGCAGACCGGCTATGCCACGCCAAAGGTCGATGTGCGCGGTGCGGTGTTCGACGGCGACGGGCGCATCCTCCTGGTGCGCGAGGCGGCCGATAACGGGCGCTGGACGCTTCCCGGCGGCTGGGCCGACGTCAACCAGAGCCCGAGCGAATGCGTGGCGCGGGAGGTTCTGGAAGAAGCCGGTTTGGAAGTCCGGGTACGGAAACTCGCCTGCGTCTACGACCGGGCGCGCCATGCCCTTCTGCCGCATTATCCGTTCCACATCTACAAGATGTTCTTCATCTGCGAACCGGCCGGCGCTCCGGAACTTGCGCGGGGCGACGGCTTCGAAACCACCGCCGCCCAATTCTTCGCGCAAGCCGACGTGCCGGAAACTGAACTCTCGATCGGCCGCGTGCTGCCCTGGCAGATCACGCGCCTGTTCCAGCACCTCCGCGACCCAGCTCTGCCGACCGACTTCGACTGAAAGGGGTGGCAAAAGCAATTCCGACAAGTATTGATCTCTGCTTTTCTTCCCTTCGTAGGTCGGTCTAGAGCGAAGCGGCAGCCGACATAGACGCGCCTGCTTGTCGGCTGCCGCTTCGCTCTAGACCGACCTACGGCGCCAACACCTTTTCTTTATAAATTACTTCGCCAGCGCCGGCACCCCGTCCCGCCACGTGTCCCACTGGCTCACGATATGGTCCGCCATCCTCGACCCCACGGCCGCGACGTTCTCGACCGTTTCGGCGAAGCCGCCGGCGGTCTGGCCCGGCGCCGGGTCCAGGTGCTGAAGCGTGGTTTCGCCCGTACTGCCCTGGTCGTAGTTCACCGCACCCCGCAGGCTCATGACGCGGTCGTCGCCGTGCAGGCGCTTGATGACCAGCGTGATCGCGGCGGCTTCCATCTCGGTGATCACGTAGTCGTCGGCGCCGTAGAGCTTGGCGATGTACTGCGCCTGCTCCGACATGCCGGGACCGTGGAAGAAGGTGTCGCCCGTCATGTGTGTCCCGGTGCCGACGAAGGGAGCACGGCGGGCCGCGTCCTGCGGGTAGCGCTGGCGATAGGCCCGTGCCGCGTCCGAATCCTTCAGGGGAGTGTCTGCCGTCAGCCGCATCGCCCAGGCCACCAGATCGGGGTTCAAGCGGAACAGGCGTACGGATTCGTAGCCCTTGCGCGGCATGAAGGTCGGTGCGCCCGGCTCGCCTTCTTCCGGAGCCCAGCGGTGGCCCAGGTCGTAGTCCACCAGCCAGCTTCCCCAGTTGACCTCGCCGATGGTGCCGCGCGCCGGCGGCGTCCCGGCTACTCCCGAAATGATGAAATAAGCTTGCGAAAAATCAAGATTGGGGTCGAGCAGGATCGCCTGCATCGAGGCCGACGAACTGACCTTGCCCATGCCGAGCACGGAGCCGCAGACCCCGTCGGCGTCGCAGTAGACCGGATTGAGAGCGCCCTTCACCGTGACCGGGTCGCTGTCCTTCCAGTAGCGCTCGTACCAGTGCTGGAACTCCCCTGCCCTGTCGCCGGTATTCTTGCCGATCTCGAACATGGATGCTGCGAAGACCTTGACCTTGACCGGCTCAGCCGCCGTCGCCAGTCCGGGGTAAAAAGAAACAAGGGAAACTGCACTCAGGTATAAGGCTTTGATCGACATCCGGGAGCTCCGCCAAAAAGAAAACGGGGACACTACAGCAAAGCCTGGAGTGGCTGCCCTAACCCTTTCGGCGAAAAATGGCAGTTGGTTACCAATATGTTCATCGAAATCCAAAGACGGAGGGCTTCCGCCTTTGGATATTCAGCCGAGTGGCCTGATCGACAATACCTGCCTGCGCCTTGTGTCAGGCAGCCCGAATACCGGCCAGGAAGCGCTCGACCTCGGTGCGCAGCATCTCCGCCTGCTGGGAAAGTTCACCGGCGGCGCCAAGCACCTGGGTCGCGGCGGAACCGGTTTGAGCCGAGGCCTCCATGACTTGGCCGACGTTCAGAGAAACCTCCTGCGTGCCGGCGGCGGCCTGGGCGACGTTGCGCGAGATCTCGGCCGTGGCGGCGTTCTGCTCCTCGACCGCTGCCGCAATGGTGGTCGTGATCTCGTTCATCTGCCGGATCGTGCCGCCGATGTCGCGGATGGCGCCGACGGCGCTGCCGGTTTCGGTCTGGATCGAGGCGATCTGCGACGTGATCTCCTCGGTCGCCTTCGCCGTCTGGTTCGCCAGGCTCTTGACTTCTGACGCCACCACGGCAAAGCCCTTGCCGTGCTCACCGGCGCGGGCCGCCTCGATGGTGGCGTTGAGCGCCAGCAGGTTGGTCTGCCCGGCGATGGACTGGATCAGCCCGACGACATCGTTGATCTTCTGTGCCGCCTGGGCCAGACCCTGGACCGTGCTGTCCGTCTTCTCGGCCTGATCGACCGCATCGTTGGCGATGCCGGTCGAACGGCTGACCTGACGCGAGATTTCCTGCAAGGAGCCGGTCATCTCCTCGGCCGCCGACGCTACCGTCTGCACGTTGGCCGAGGTCTGCTCGGCGGCGGTCGCCGACGCGGTGGCCTGCCGGCTGGTTTCTTCGGCGGTCGCCGCCATGCCTTGGGCGGTGCTGTCCAGTTCGGTCGCGGCGGCGCTCACGGTTCGCAAGATGCCCGTGACGTTACTATCGAACCCAGCGATCAACTCGTCAACCGTACGGGCGCGGGCTTCCTTGCGCTCTTGTTCCTCCCGCTGCTCCCTGGCCAATCGGCGCGCGGCTTGCGCGTTCTGCTTGAAGACATCGACGGCAGCCGCCATCGCACCGACCTCGTCCTTGCGGCCGACACCGGGAATGACCAGATCCAGATCGCCTGCGGCAAGGCGGCGCATGGCTTCGGTCATCTGGAGGACCGGCTGCGCGATTGCCCGGCCGATGAGTACGCTCAGGGTGGTTCCTGTCACGAGGCCGATGATCGACAGGATCAGAACAAGGCTCTCGGTCGAGTCGATCAATACGCCGGCTTCAGCTTGGATCCGATGCTTGTCCTCTACGGCGCTATCGCGGATGGCACGAAGGTCCGTTGAAACCGCCGATCCAAGTTGGAGCATTTCGCGGTTTACTGTGGTCTCAACTTTATGGTTGAGTTCCGCAGCCCGCTTAAACCCTTCATGATAGGCGACGGCCAGTTCAATGAGGCCTACGATATCTCCATGATAGGAACGACCTTTGGTGACGGTGCGCAGCGTCTCCAGTCCGTTGTCAAGATCGGCAAAATGCTGCTCCGCAGTCTTTGCCAGTTCCTCATCGTCCCGGCCGAGCATCTTGTTCGCATATAGACGGGCCAGCAGCAGGTTTTCCATCGTT
>NZ_JCACHA010000971.1:0-6533 GCF_059503625.1 Skermanella sp. | reverse complement strand
TGATCCATTTGGAGCCTTGCGCGGTATCACCGACTGAGCATTTTTTCGAATCCCACCGAGTAATCCAATGCATCTTCTCACCTGCCACAAGCAGGTAAAGTGGCGGTGTCCGGTACTGCTCGCACTTGCTCGGCTTTTCGTGAATCTGGAAGATGACATCCTGCTTAAGCGGCTTGTATGCCGTGGGGAAATAGGTACTGAAACCAAACCAGCGGTCACGTTCGTGGTTGGCACTCCCGGCACGCTGCTGCGTTAGTTCAGCACGCCAGCTATTGCCTCCTTTGTCGCGCTCATTGGCATTGATTTCGATCCTGACAGAACACTTTCCGGATCGGGTGAGCGAACTCACGGTCCGCAATTCGTGATCGAGCGCCTCCTTCCCGTTGAACTGCGACAGGTTGCACGTTTCGAAATCACCATTGAGCATCAGGTTCTGGCGTGCAGCAATCTTGGTCAGCAGCTCCGCCGTGAGCGAGTCAGGTGACAAAGGACCGGCCAAGCCGAAAGATTCTGGGACCATCAAGGATGCCAGACTTATTTCGGGCAGAGGTTGTATTGCGCTCTCGTTTTGACCAGCATTTGAATTGCCGCATATTCCAAATGCAAATACCGCCACAAAACAGACGAAAGCGTTCAATCGACAAAAAATCATTTTGCGCCTACTCCCAATACTCGTTCTACATAGCGCCTCCACCTTCACAAATTTAATAACAATTGATCAATCAGCTCTTTGGGTGTTGTTCTGAAAGAGCAGCCATCGGCAGCCTTTCGGTGCGCGATGCACCACCCACCCGCTCCCGCATCCGCTGGAAGATCACGTAGAGCATCGGTATCAGGAAGATCCCCAACGTCGCCGCCGCGATCATGCCGCCGAACACCGCCGTGCCGACCGCCCGCCGGCTGGCCGCTCCGGGTCCGGTCGCGATCACCAGGGGCAGCAGGCCCAGGATGAAGGCGAAGCTGGTCATCATCACGGCGCGGATACGCGCTCTCGCGCCGCCGACCGCCGCGTCGATGATGGAGTCCCCGTGCTCCCGCCGCTCCTTGGCGAATTCGATGATCAAGATGGCGTTCTTGCTGGCCAGCGCTATCAGGACGACGATGCCGATCTGGGCGAAGATGTCGTTGCTGAGCCCCGCGATCCACAGCGACGCCATCGCACCGACCAATCCGACGCTGACCGACAGCAGCACGGGGATGGGGATGTTCCAGCTCTCGTACAGGGCAACCAGGAACAGGTAGGCGAACAGCACCGCGATCCCCAGGATCACCGTCGTCTGCCCGGCCGCCGCTTTCTCCTGCAACGCCGTCCCCGTCCACTCGAAGGTGTACGAACCCGGCAGCCCCGTCGCCGAAACCCGCTCCATCGCGGCCAAAGCCTCGCCGGAGCTTCGTCCGGGCGCCGCCTGCCCGTTGATGGTGACGCTCCGCAGGTTGTTGTAGCGGTTCAGCGATTGCGGCCCCAGGATCAGCCGGACTTCGATCAGCGAGCGCAGCGGCACCATGTCGCCGGCGCTGTTCCTGACATGGATGCGGTAGATGTCCGTCACCTTGGCGCGGTCGGCGGCCTCGGCCTGGATGTTGACCTGCCAGACCCGGCCGAAGGCGTTGAAATCGTTTACATAGCTGCCGCCCAACGACGCCTGGAGTGCGGCGAAGATGTCGCCTACAGCGACTCCCAGCGCCTGCGCCTTTTCTCGAGCGACTTCGATGTAAAGCTGCGGCGTATTGGCGGCGAAGGTGCTGAAGACGGCGCCCAGCTCCGGCTGCTGGTTAGCCTGGAAGATCAGCCCGCGCATGGTCGCCGCCAGATCGGCGGCGCTGCCGCCCGCCAGATCCTCGAGCTGGTATTCGAACCCGCCGCTCGACCCCAGGCCGATGATGGGCGGCAGGTTGAACGGGATGACCGTGGCGGCGCTGATAGCCGCCAGCTCGCCCCGGATGCGTCCGATGATCGACGTGACCGACAGGCTGGGATCGTCGCGCTCCTCGAACGGCTTCAGCGACACGATCATGAAGCCGGCGTTGGACTGGTTCAGCCCGTTCAGGAAGCTGTAGCCCAGCACGGTCGAGACGTTCGCAACACCCGGCGCTTCCGCCACGATCCGCTCGACCCGCTCCGCCACCGCCAGCGACCGGTTGACCGACGCGCCCTCCGGCAGCTGCATCTCCATGAAGAAGGCGCCCTGGTCCTCTTCCGGCAGGAAGCCGGACGGCGTCACCGTGAACAGATACCCGGCCCCCGCCATCGCCAGCGCCAGGAAGACGATGCCCAGCAGAGCCCGGCGGACCAGCATCCTGACGATGGAGGAATAGCCGTCGCAGGTCCGGTCGATCACGTTCAGCACCCGACCCATGATCCCCTTGCGGCCATGGCTGGGCTTCAGCAGGATCGAACAGAGCGCCGGGCTGAGCGTCAGCGCGTTGATCGCGGACAGCACCATCGACACCGACACCGCCACCGCGAACTGCTGGTAAAGCTGCCCGGTGATCCCCGGAACGAAGGCTACGGGCACGAAAACCGACAGCAGGACCAGCGTGATGGCGATGATCGGGCCGGTGATCTGGCCCATCGCCTTCCGCGTCGCCTCCTTCGGCGGAAGTCCGTCCTCCTCCATCACGCGCTCGACGTTCTCGACCACGACGATGGCGTCATCGACCACGATTCCGATCGCCAGCACCAGGGCCAGCAGCGATATCGTGTTGGCGGAGAACCCCAGCGCCAGCATGACGGCGAAGGTGCCGATCAGGGATACCGGCACCGCTATCGTCGGTATCAGCGTCGCCCGCCACTGTCCCAGGAACAGGAAGACGACGGCGACCACCAGCACGAAGGCTTCAATCAGCGTGTGGATGACCTCTTCGATGGTCGATGACACGAAGACGGTCGTATCGTAGACGACCTCGTACTCGATATCGTCGGGGAACCGCGCCGCCAGCCTTTCCATCGTGGCGCGGACACCCTCCGCCACCGCCACGGCATTGGCGCCCGGCGCCTGGTAGACGCCCAGCATCGCGGCCGGCTTGCCGTTCAGCCGGCTCGACTGGTCGAACGACTTCGCCCCCAGCTCGACCCGCCCGACATCGCGCACCCGCACCACCGAACCGTCGGGATTGGCGCGGACGATGATCGCGCCGAATTCCTCCGGGCTGGTCAGCCGCCCCTTGGTCTGGAGCGACAGCTGGAACTGCTGGTCCTCGGAAATCGGCTCCGCTCCGATCCGCCCGACCGGAGCCTGGACGTTCTGGCTGCCGATGGCCACCGAGACGTCCTTTGACGTCAGCCCGAAATTGGTCAGCCGCGTCTGGTCCAGCCAGACCCGCATGCTGTAGTCCAGCGCTCCGAACTGCGAGGCCTGCCCGACGCCGGGTATCCGCGCGAGCGCGTCGGTCAGATTGATCGTGACGTAGTTGCTCAGGAACAGCCCGTCATAGGTCCCGTTGGGCGAGTACAGCGAGATCACCTGGAGCAGGGCCGACGACATCTTGCGGACATCCAGCCCCTGCCGCGTCACTTCCTCCGGCAGCTTCGCTTCCGCCAGCTTGACGCGGTTCTGCACATTGACGGTATTGATGTCGGGGTCGGTCCCGACCGCGAAAGTGACCGTCAGCGTGTAGCTGCCGTCGTTGCCGCTGGTCGACTTCATGTACAGCATGTCGCTGACGCCGTTGACCTGGGACTCGATCGGCTGGGCGACGGTGCTCTCCACGACATCGGCCGAAGCGCCGGGGAACACCGCCGTCACCCGCACCTGCGGCGGCACGATGTCGGGGAACTGGGCGACCGGAATCCGCGTCAGGGCTATCAGGCCGGCCAGCGTGATGACGATGGAGATGACGAAGGCCAGCCGGGGCCGGTCGATGAAAAGGCTGCTCAGCATGACCTTGCCCTCACGTTCCAGGTCCTCACGTGCCAGGTCCTCACGTGCCAGGTCCTCACGTTCCAGCCGGGGGAGCCATGGGACTGGCGGTCACGACCTGTCCCGGCCTGACCTTCTGCCCGCCCTCCACGATGACCAGATCGCCCTCGTTCAGGCCCTTCGCGACCGTGATCCGGCTCCCCTGAGCTTGGCCGACCTCGACCCGGCGGGGCTCGACCTTCTTCTCCGACCCGACGACCAGAACGAAGGGTCCGGCCTGATCGATCTGAAGGGCGGATTGCGGGATCACCAGAGCCTCTTCGGGCGCCGACTCCTCGATCACGATCTCGGCGAACTGGCCGGGCACCAGCACGCCGTCCGGGTTCGGGAACTCGGTCCGCACCGCGACCGTATCGGTTCCCGGATCGACCTTGACGTCGAGGGAGTTGAACTTGCCGGTGTGGCCGTACATCGATCCATCGGCCAGCCGAAGCTTCACCGCCAGTTCCCCATCCTTGCCCGACGCCTGACGCCTGCGGACATCCAGCAACTCCCGCTGGCTGACCGGAAACGTCACGTAGACGGGGTCCTGGCTGACCACCACCGCCAGCGGGTTCGATTGCGGACCGACCAGACTGCCGACCGTGTATGCCGCACGTCCGACCCGCCCGCCGATCGGCGACGAGATCTTCGTGTAGCTGAGGTTGATTTCGGCATCGCGGAGCGCCGCCTTCGCCTGAAGCACTCCGGCGCGGGCGACGCCGGCGGCGGCCTCGCGCTCATCGACCGAAGCTTCGGAGATGTTGTTGCGCTTCAGCAGGTCGCGGCCTCGGCTGAGCTGGACTTCGGCGTTCGCGACCTCCGCCTCCGCCCTGACTACCTCCGCCTGCCGTTGGGCAAGCTGCGCCTCATAGGGTTCCTGCTCGATCAGGAAGAGCGGATCGCCCGCCTTGACCACCTGCCCCTCGGTGAACAGCCGCTCCCGCAGAAATCCCTGTACGCGTGCCCTGACATCCACTTCATCGACTGCGACGACCCGGCCGATGAAACTGTGATTGGCGGTCACCGCTTCCCGGTTGACGGCGGTTACTCCAACAGCCGGGGGCGGCGCCTGGGGTGCCGCACCGGTAGCATCTTCCTTGCGGTCGTCGCATGCTCCGAGCGACAGCAGAGCGGCGAGCGCCGCAATGCTCCGCAAAGATCTGATTCTCATCGAAGTCCCCCCGCTGCCGCACCGGCTTCCGGCAATGGGGATCATTCTAACGAACTCGGCGATCACGCCTCAGATTTGCCGTGTAACTTACTGTAATCCCCCATAAACGCCGGCCGACGTACGCGTACGTCGGAACCTAGGCTCCCGTCACTCGTTCCCAAGCTAGGGGAAATCAGCGCAAAGGCCGGGGCCATGGCATGGAAGAACGGCTGGAAAGCGACGTGCGGCGCACTCCTGATGCTCATGGCGCTCGGCGCGCCGCCCGCATCGGCGCAGGTCCCGGACGACGTCCTGGTCGTCGGTCAGATCGCGGAGCCGAAGTCGCTGGACCCGCACGCGGTCACGGCGACCAACGATTTCCGTATCCTGATGAACCTCTACGACGGTCTCGTCCGGTTCCGCAGCGGCACGCTGGAGATCGAACCGGCATTGGCCGAGACGTGGGAGATTTCGCCCGACGGCAGAACCTATACCTTCAGGCTCAGGCAGGGCATCAGGTTCCACGACGGCACGTCGTTCGATGCCGAGGCGGTCAAGTTCAACTTCGACCGCATGCTGGACGACAAGCACCCGCAGCACGATACCGGACCCTTCCCGCTGGCCTTCTTCTTCAGCGCCATCGAACGCACCGAAGCCGCCGATCCGCGAACAGTCGTCTTCCACCTGAAAGAACCTTACGCCCCGCTGCTGTCGAACCTCGCCTACCCGACCGGGCTGATCGTATCGCCCGAAGCCGTCCGCAAAGGCGGCAAGGACTACGGCCGTAAGCCGGTCGGCACGGGGGCCTATCGCTTCGCCGAATGGCAGAGCAACACCAAGGTCGTGGTCGAGCGCAATCCCGACTACTGGAACGGCGCTCCCAAGCTCCAGGCCGTGATCTTCCGTCCGCTGACCGACGCCAACACCCGCTTGACCGAGCTGCTGGCCGGCGGTCTCGACCTGATGGTCGAGGTTCCCCCCGATGCCGTCGACCTGCTGGGCAAGGCCGGCGGCTTCAAGCTGCATGAGCAGGCGGGGCCGCATCTGTGGTTCCTGATCCTGAACACCCGCGAAGGGCCGTTCAAGGATGTCCGGGTGCGGCAGGCGGTCAACTACGCCATCGACAAGGAAGCGCTGGTCAAAGGCGTCCTCCAGGGAACCGCCACGGTGGCGGACAGCATCGTCCCCGCAGCGTTCGAGTGGGCGCACGACGACAAGATCCAGCCCTACCCTCACGATCCCGAACGTGCCCGCGCCCTCCTGCGCGAGGCCGGCGCGGAGGGCGCCGAGCTGAAGTTCCTGGTGGCGGAAGGTGGTTCCGGCATGCTGGCGCCGATCCCGATGGCGACCGCGATCCAGGCCGACCTTGCCAAGGTCGGCCTCAAGGTCACGATCCAGACCTACGAGTGGAACACCTATCTCGGGCTGGTCAACCAGGGCCTTGCCGGCAAGGGCGACATGGCGGAGATGGCCTGGATGAC
>NZ_JCACHA010000970.1:0-6547 GCF_059503625.1 Skermanella sp. | reverse complement strand
CTACCTTGCCAACTCAGGCTGCGCGTTCGACTAAACCTGAAATGCTCTAGCCAGGTCGATCCGCTGATTCCCCGCCAGAGTCCAGGGCCGCGCGAGTTATTTGCCGCCGGCTGCCTTCCCCTGCCCCCTCTGGATGTGGCCTATGCGATCTGCTCGGCCTCTCCGTCGATTACCGGCGACAGCAGCTCATCGATCTGGGCAATGCGACGCTCTACATTTGCCAGCTCCTCTACCAAGCGGGCCTGTCGCTCGCCGAGCCGAGCCCGTTCCTCTCGCAGTCGCGTCCGGTCCACGCGCCCCGACGGTGTCGTCTCAGCCCCATTAGCCGGCACTTCTCGACGCAACTGCATGATCTCACGGCGGGTCACATTGGGGCGGATCAATCCCCTTTCCCATGCGACCCGCAGCTGCGGTTCCGTCAACAGCGTGATCTGGTAGGCTGTACCGTAGCTGCCTGGGCAGGAGGTCGCCGGGATCCGCCCGCCGTCTACAGCCCGAGCGATCTGGCGTAGTTGCGTCGCTGTGGCGTCAGAGAACGGGAATATGCGCTCCGTGCCCTGCCGGAGGCGCGCGAACTCGACCTTTGTCAACTCAGCCTCAAGGGAAATCAGCGCTCGCCCAATCGCTAGAAAGGAATCGCGGGCATCGCCCCACTCTTTCTGGATCTCACTCCGAGTGCGGAGGATGCGCCGGACCTTCTCTTGGTCGTCTGGCAGGCTTGTACCAGCAAAAACCTCCTGGATGGCTTGCAGTGCAGCCGGGTCGTCGGCACCGAGGGAACGGAGCTCGGCTGCTCGCGGATCCACGACAGCCATCTCGGCCTCGGGGTCTTCCTCCGCTGTGAGGAACGCCTTCAGCGCCGCCTTCGACCGCTTTCCAGTAGCCGAGCTCACAGTCCAACCTCCCGGCGCACGTAGGCCCAAATCTCCTCGAAAGGCTCGATCCCGCGCGACTTCGAGTAGTCGAGCAGCGTGAGGCCCTTCGTGGACGGCACATGGATGTCCTCTAGCTGAGGTAGCTCCGTTGGGCAGACCGACCCCGCCTTCACCAGGGCGCCCCGCATCCGCGCATAGCTCGTCGTGCGGCGATTCGCGCGGTTCAAGACAACCGAGGTCGTGAAGCCTTTACCAGCCAGCGCTTTAACCCAGGGGGCCACGGATTCCACGTCGTCCTGTGTGCAAACGGCAGGAACCAGAATCAGGTCAGCCGCCTCGCCGAGACCGTCGATCGCGGGCAGGTGGTCCTCTACACTTGGTGGTGTGTCGAGAACAGCTAGCTGGTAGCCTCCCGTCCGGCGCAGCGCACCGCGCCACTCGCCAAGCGACGCTGCCTCGACGAGCGTCTCGGCAAAGTCCGGAAAGGCCTCACGTGTTCGCGTGCGCCGACCCGCCCATTTCGACAGCGTTTGCTGCCGGTCGAAGTCAAGCCCAATGGCCTTGATCCCAGCTTGCGCGGCGCTGACAAGAATGTGGCGGCTGAGGACGGACTTGCCCGATCCACCTTTTGGGCTGCTAATTAAAAGAATACGGCAGCGCGTATCCTTCACCTCCAAGGCGCGCTTGCGCACGGCTGCCTGTGGCATTCTTAACCCCTTCAATCCCCAACGTCGCAATACCTGTGCTTACCTTGCCGTGTCCACGCTCATGCGCCGGCAAGGCCAAAAAGCGGAAATTAGACATGTCAAACCGGCTTGCCGCCAAGAACCGATAGGCGAGGGCGTGTTGCAGGGAGCGATAATACGAACGCAGGCGGTTCAATCCTCGTCTGGGTTCAGGCGATGCGAACGGAGATCGGGCGTCCCAGATCCAACATTTGGTTCAGCACATGGACGGCGCCGTCCACCTCGGTCGCCCGACGCTGGTCCGTGCGGCAGTGCAGCCCGTCACCGATCACCTGCTTGAACCTGCCGATGGTGGCTTCAACGCGGGCTCGGACGGTGTAGCCGGATGCCTTCTGCCAGGCCGTTCGTCCATGCTCGGTGATGTACCGCGGATGGCAGTCCGGCTGCGTCGGCGCGCTCTCTGCCGTCTCGCTCGGCACGGCCGTGGAGCGTGGCGGCACGATGATCGCTACTCGCGGGTGACGCTCGGCTACCGCAGCGGCAACGCCTTCCTGGTCGTAGGCGCCGTCCGCGGTGAACGAAGCCACTGGTGCTGTTACTTGATCTAGCAAGGAGCCAACCTCGACGCCGTCATCGACGTCGTTGGTGGTCAGCGCCGCCACGACAATCTGGCCAGTCTCAGCATCCATGCCGACGTGCAGCTTCCGCCAGGACCGACGCGTTTGGTGCCATGCTTCTCCAGCAGCCACTTGCCCGCGCTGCAGAGCTTAAGATGCCGTATGGGGCTGGGCTGCCTTTAGGAACTGGGTGTTCCTGGTTGGAGTGGTCGTCCCCAAGCTGAGGGTGTGAACAGGACCGAGTGGCGGTCCGGCGCAACCAGGAGGGACGGTCATGGAGTACTTCGCTGCGATCGATGTCTCGCTCAAGCTGAGCTGTGTGTGCGTGGTGGACGGCACTGGACAGATCCTGCGGGAGGCCAAGGTGGCCAGTGAGCCGGTGGCGCTGGTCGCCTACCTTCGGGAGACGGGACCGAGTTCCGCTGGGGCCGCGAGGCCGAAGCCGCCGCCTGAAGCAGGGAAAGGGATCGACGCGCGGCCGCTTGGGAGCGCCGTTCGTCCTCGAGGTCCCGTCACGGGGACGCGGGATCGGGTGAAGCCGCAGCACCGGACGTCGGTCATACCTAACGGCATGGACCACGTGCTTCAGATCGGCTCGCCCGCTCCTTCCGACAGCATCTTGTGCGCGGCCGCAGCGCCGACGACGGACAGAAGCCAGACTCCCGTGACGAGGCACCGAAGGATGAGCTTGACTCTGGATGCCCCATTACAGAAGGCCGGTGCTGTCGACCAGCAGGTGGACGGCCTCACCGTCCCTGCGCGGCTGTGGCGGCGGCACCTCCAGCGTCCCGGCCCGGCGGCACAGGGTGGTGTGGTCGGGCACCGCCAAAGCCAGCCCGAGCAGGTGAATGATGGAGCCAATCAACCCCTCCGTCTGGCGTAGGGCTAGGCGGAACACGGCCCGCAGGGTCAGCGCCGTCAGGATCGCCAGTGGTGAGTACTAGGGCTGCCCACCTGGGGTGGTGCGCGGCGAGGCGCGCCACTCCTCGATCGCCTCGTCAGAGAACCACACTGTCAGGCTGCCGCGCTGGCGCAGGCTGGCATGATACTCGCGCCAGTTCCGAACTTTGCGCTTCTACTTGGGGATATGGTGGTGGCGGTCCTGGTTTGGTTTGAACGGCAAGATGGTGTCCGAGGTCAAAGGAGGGGCCATCCTCCTACGGCGGCCCGGCTCACAGCGCCACTGGCCGGATCCATGCAACAACGCCGCATCTGGGCCAGGCGTCGCACGCGTCGGCGTGCGGTGCGCGATCACCGATACACCCGGGCTTACCTGTTCGGCGCGGTCTGCCCCAAGCGCGGCGTAGGCGCGGCAGTGGTGATGCCCACCGTCAACCTCGAGGCCATGAACATCCACCTCGCCGAGATCAGTCAGCGCGTCAGCGAGGGAGCCCACGCTGTCTTGGTCCTATCAGCCTGCTATCGCTGCCCCGCTATGCACCCGAACTGAACCTGTTCGAGAACCTGTGGGAGTTCCTGCGGGCCAACTTCTTCAGTCACCGCGTGTGGGAGAGCTACGACGCCATCGTGGACGCCTGCTGCGCGTCCTGGAGCGCGTGATGCGTAGGCCAGAGCAGGTCACCTCCATCACCAGCCGCACCTGGGCACAGATCAAAGTCTAGGGCGGTTGGTATTAGTGAGACCTGTGCGCGGGTCCGCCGAACTACATCAAGTAGCGTCTGCAGCAGGCTTTGAGCCCCCATGTCCTGTGTCATTTGCCACCCGCGCACAGGTCTCATTAGTGATGTTGCACACCACTCCTGTGCGGCTCATCAGTCTATGCGTACTAGGCGCAATTGCATTCCATCCTTTGGCTGCGGAATTGGCCACATCCTCCAGGCTGTAACGTAGCCAGGCGCGACGCCGACCGAAAAGTTTTGCAGCAAGTGCCGAGCGAAGCATTTGGCCTGCATGACGGCAAAGTTCAGCCCGAGACACATATGCGCGCCGCCGCCGAACGGGACATAGGCGCCACGGCGACGGCTTACCCGCGCAGTCTCGTTGAAGCGGTTCGGGTCGAAGCGATCGGGGGCGGGCCAGAGCTCCGGCATATGATGCGTGAACAGCGGATTGATCCCGATCGAGGTGCCGGCCGGGATGTGGTAGCCGCCGAACTCGAAGTCCCGCAGCGCGCGTCGCGGCACGGCGGGTACTGGTGGGATGATCCGTAGCGCTTCCTCGAACGCTCTCCCGGTCAGCCGCAGTTCGTCCAGTCGGTCGAAGGGCAATGGCTCGTCAGCCTGCAGGCCGAGCCCGGCAATCTCGTCACGTAGTCGAACCTGCCAAAGCGGGTTAGCGGCAAGTAGCCATACAAAGGCCGTGAGCGAGGAGGTGAGTGTGTCGTGCGCCGCCATCATCAGGAAGCTCATATGATCCACCACCGCCTGGGTAGGGAGCGGCACGCCATCCTCCATTGTCGCATGACAGAGCTGGGTGAACAGGTCGCTACCATCCGACAGGCGACGAGACGGAACCTGTCGGGCAAGGTGTGCGACGATACGCGCGCGGCCCCGCACGCCACGGCGCATCTGCGTTCCCGGTAGCGGCCTTCGAATGGGCGCGACCGTCGCTGCTACCATGTCGGCGAACGCAGTCCTAACTTCGTCCATGTCAGGGCCAATGTCGGCGCTGAGAAAGGACCGCGCGGCAAGATCGAGGGTGAGGCGCTTCATCTCCGGATAGAGCGTCATCGGGCCCGCTGTGGCCCGCCAGCGCGCCACAGCGGCGGCGATCCCGGTATCCAGCGTCGCCAGATAGGCCCGCAGCGGCCCGGCCTTGAAGGCCACCGCCAGCGTACGGCGCTGCAGTCTGTGCTCCTCGAAGTCCAGGGTCAGCAGGCCACGCGGGAAGACCCGGTCGAGGAATCGGCCCCAGCCCAGCTGGGCGGAGAAGAGGCGCTGCTGGTCGAACAGCACCAGCTCGTTCGCCTCCGGCCCCAGCAGCTGCACACCCGTCTCACCAAGGATATTGACCCGCATCACGAGCCCATGCCGCGCGGCGAGCGCCTCGTAGTAGCCCTTGGGATCGGCGAGGACCTGGAGGGTGCTGCCGATAAGCGGCAAGCCATTGCTGCCCGGGATATGCGCAAGGGCGCGCCGTGAGGGCGGCACAACCTTCGCACGGGTATGCGGCACTCCAGCTGGAACCATAGCCACAGCCCTCTTCTCGCCGCGGGTCCTCAGAGCGGCAGCAACTTCGAGTTCCATCCTTCGAGGCCGATGCTTGCTCTCGTGTCAGACTGTAGTCGACGCAGTGGTGAGGCTAGCCGATAAGGCTCCAACCCGCCGCCTCGATCTCGTTCCGCCACAGCAGCCGCTCGCGCCACGCGTTGGGGATGCCGGCAGAGCCGTACATTTCCGCTGCGGTCTGTCCTGCGACGGCCGCGGCGGTGTCGGCATCCTCGCCGAGATTGGCCGCGGCGAGTACCGCCTCATGGTAGCTGCCGGTGGTAGCGACAGCCCAGCGCGTAGCGTCCCAGGTGTTGCAGACATAGCCGCCGGACCGCACTAGGCTCCGACTTGCCGCCACCTCGCCCAGGCCCTCCAGCCCAGCGCCGTGAAGCCGGTCGTGCAGGAGGCCAGCCATGACCTCCGCCGTCGCAGCGGCCTCCTCGCTGTTGTGGGTCAGCCGCGCCTGCCGGACCGCCAGATCAACCGCGACTGCGTGACGCCGCTCTGGCGGCTTGCGGATGGCAAAGAGCACGACCGACGCGAGCCGCACGATCGCGCCGTTGCCAGCTGCGTCGAGAATTGCGGAAAGCCGGCCTAGTCGCAGTTGAGACAGCGCCGAGTGGGTCTAGGCCACTGTGTTGCATGGATCAGGTAAGAATTCAATCAAATCAGACGGTTACGGCATTCGACAGATTCTGAACCGCTAAGCTTTTTCAGTGACTTAGCCTATCCGTGCAACAAAGCGGCGACAGCCCGATTATCCCCTGCTGAGACGCTGGGTACACCTGTCTATCAAACGCGGGCGGGGCGGACGCTCGAGGACCACGAACCAGGCCCGCTCGAGCTGCGCTACGGGCGCTCGGCCAGCAGGGTGGCGGCCATCTCCCAGGCCGCACCGCGCCCTGGCCGGCCGCGCTCGTGGACTGCAGGCCAAGGCCAAGGCCAAGGCCAAGGCCAAGGCCAAGGCGAGCTCCGCGCCGCATCCACCGGCAGCAGGGGGCCGGCCAGCGGGGCAGGGACCTCGGCTGTGGTGGCGGGTGGGTCGGGTGCAGACGATTCGGGCATGGGCCGACGCTGCTGGGGCATGGCGCACGATCAAGAACAAAGTCGTTACCCCATGCGAGGTCATGGCCGCGTCACCACCTCGCCGGCAGCCAATGCTGGCTTCCGAGCGGCATACCGCTTCGGGTTGGCAGGAA
>NZ_JCACHA010000969.1:0-6548 GCF_059503625.1 Skermanella sp. | reverse complement strand
TCCTGCACGGTGAAGGGCTCGAAGCCGCGGCGCCGCGAGCCGGCCGGGGCCTCGATGACCAGGGTTCGCTCCTCGGTCACCGGCGGGGTGCGCCGGCCACTCTGCCGTTTGCGCCGCTGCCGGCGTGCTTCCTTGGTCCTGGCCCGTTTATCCGGTTCCGTTGCCTTGTCCATGCCGCCCGGCGCCAGCTTCGGTTTCTTCGGCAGATCCTTTAGTCGAGCGCTCTCCGCGCGCAGTTGCTGGTTCTCCCCGCGCAGCGCTGTCACTTCGACCAAAAGCTCAACCACCAGCTTCTTCAGCTCGTCGAGGGACAGGGCGTCCAGGTCTGGAAGCGGCGGAACTGACATGCCGTTAGCCAACCATGCCGACCCTCATCAAGGGAAGCCCTCACGTCAGATCGTCACATCCACCAACCGGGGAAACTGACCAAGTCCTTGTAGGCCATGTGATAGCCGTACAGGCGCGGTCCTGTGCGTCCTGGATACAGGCGTCTTGGGCGAACCGGCTCAACGGTGTTGGCAAAAACGTCGATCAAGGCGCGCAGCAGTTCCAGGGGATTGGATCGGGTCAGCAAACGGACCAGTGTCCCTGTCATGGCGCAGAGTGTCTACGGGGCGGTCACACTGTTCACGATCTTGAACTTCCAACAGAATCACCTCTTCACCCCAGGAAGCAGTGGTCGCCCACCGACCGCATGAGACTTCACTGCGCAATTGCCCGCTGGCGCTTGTCCACAGGTCGCTAACTGACGACCGGTGGCCGTTCGACGTTTCCGGAGCCGGCACTCCAACAGACCCGATAGTATTGCTGAAAGGTTGCGCAATGCTGCCGGTGTCCAACAATCGTTGGTTCAGCATCCGGAGCACTCTGGTACCATGTCGCAGGACTATCGGCTGGCAGGGAAGACGTCATGGATCGCAGGACATTCCTCGGTGCAGGTATCGGAGCCGTCGCCCTTGGTACTGTCCGGGGACAGCCGTCCTATGCGCAATCGGCTTTGCCCGAATTGCTACCCGCCGCAGATCCCTATGCTCGCCTTCAAGGTGGCATGCCGCACCATCTGACACCGGACCAGGAGGCGCAGCGCGTCGTTGACAGCCCGGCTTCGGCCGGTCCGCCCGGCCGTTGGATCAGCCGCGCCGCGCTCCCGATCCCGCGTAGCGAAATGGCGTGGGCCGCCGTTACGGCGGAGCGAATGCATATCGTTGGCGGCTATGGGGAGGGCGCCGTCAATCGCGCCTACCACCATATCTACAACCCCACAGTCGACCGCTGGTATGAGGGGGCTGCTCTGCCACGCGGCGCTAACCATGTCGCGGTCGCGGCTGACGCCGGCCGTGTCTACGCGTTCGGCGGGTTCATTGAGCAGAACCGCCGATCCGACACGAATGCTTACGTCTACGACGTCGCAACCAACGAGTGGACATCCCTTGCGCCCCTGCCTCGACCGCGCGGGGCAGCTGCGGCCGTGGTGCTGAACGGCTCGATCCATCTGATCGGGGGCGCGTCCGAACCGGCCAGCGAACGGGCAAGCGTCGGCTGGCACGAAGTTTATGATCCGAAGACGGATCGCTGGTCGGCACGAAAGGCGTTGCCGGGGGCTCGGGATCACGTGGGGTGCGTCGCTCATGCTGGCGTGATCCACGTCATCGGTGGTCGTTTCAACACGTTCGAGTACAACACCGACCTTCATCACATTTACCTCCCGGACCGAGACACTTGGGAGACGCGGGCGCCTCTGCCAACAGCTCGCTCGGGACATGGCCTTGTCGTCTACCGCAACCGCCTCTTCACCATGGGGGGAGAAGGCGGAATTCTCACCGGCGGGGTGCCGCGCCAGGCAAAGGTATTTGGCCAGATGGAAAGCTATGATCCGGGCAGTGACACTTGGCAACATCATGCGCCGATGCCAACACCACGCCATGCGGTCGGCGCCGTGACGATCGGCGACTGGATTTATGTGGCAGGTGGCGGCGCGGTCCTCGGCGGCTCTGTGCAGTCGGCCGTGCACGAAGCTTTCACGCTGGGATGATGTTGCACCATCGTCCTATTCATCCACCTGGCGACCTACAATCCGGAGGGACTGAAGCGCCAAGTTCCGTTTCCAGGCCCAGCATGCGTCGCCGCAGGTCACGATCCGGTCTGCGACCGCGGAGATGAACCCCCCACGCTCCGCATCCATCGCTTCCAGTTCGGCTTCGGTGGCGAAGATGAACACCTCGATGTCGGCAAGTGCGTCCCACTGACGGGAACGGAGGATGCGGCGAGCAGAAGACGAAACCATATCAGCAGAACCGGCAGAGGGAAGGACCGTCAGATATGGTGACCGGCAGCCCTCATGCCTCGCCCGCGCTGATCATTTCACGGCGCGCCGCTCCGGCAGGACCTCAATGCGCGTACAGGTCCTTACCAGACCGTGGCCAAGCACGATCTCGCCACCATGGTCGTCATCTCGCCGCGAAAAACGGCGGTGCCAGGGCCAAGCGCCGAGCCAACTCAGCGTGATCGTCACATTCAGTCCCTTGCCGGCAAGGGCAAGTTGGGCCGGTAGCGGGAAACCGAATTTGAAAGTCCATGTCGAGTTCGCAATGTGCGGCATCACCCTATAACGACCGGTTATGTCAGCGTCGGAAAAAGCGATAAGACCTTCGGCGTGGATTGGCATAGAAATCCAGCAGATAAAGGTTTGCCAATCAAAGCCAACTGACTTGTCCGGGGAGCAGTGGGTATGTGGGATGGGTTGCCCTCAGTAATTGTGTCAACCCAGCTGACCATCCTGGGATGAGGCACAAGACGGGCAGCCGAATTGACCATCAAGAAAAACAAATATTTTTGAAAGTTAGGGGAAACGATGCCGAACAGCACATCATATGCTGCTCATCCAATTATCGGTGGACATACAATGAATACAATTAACATCAAGTCATTTATTGATGAACGACGGATTTCGGTATTTCAATGGTTTCTAGTCGCCATGTGCTTCTTCGTTGTCGTCGCCGATGGCATGGACGTGGCCATCATGGGCTTTGTGACTCCTTCAATACTACAGGAGTGGGATATATCGAGGCCGGCTTTCGGCATCGTGATCAGTGCGGCTCCCTTCGGTCTCGTGATCGGCGCCCTGGTGGCAGGACCCTCTTCGGACAGGTTCGGGAGAAAGATCGTCCTGGTCGTTTCCGTATTCCTGTTCGGCGCATTAACCCTCGCGACGGCATACGCGTCATCGCCCGCCGAGATGGCGATCCTGCGCCTGCTGGCCGGGATGGGCATGGGTGCTGCCATGCCCAACGCCTCGACGCTGCTGTCGGAATACGCGCCTCAGCGGCGGCGCTCGTTGATGATCACGATCATGTTCACCGGCTTCAACCTCGGTTCGGCGGCGATTGGGTTTGCTGCAGCGTATTTGGTTCCATTGCATGGCTGGCGCTCTGTGCTGATTGTCGGAGGCGCCGTTCCGCTGCTGCTGCTTCCAATTCTGATCCTGTTTCTGCCCGAGTCCGCGCGCTTGCTGGCGCTGTGTGGGGCTGAGTCCAGAAAAATCGCCGCGACGCTGGGCCGTGTGACCGGACATCGCTTCTCCGGTACCGAGATTTTTGTCTCGAACGAGCCGCCACTGCAAACACGCAAGCCCATCGGCGTGCTGTTTTCGCCTGGCTATGGCATGACAACACTGTCGCTTTGGATCACGTACTTCATGGGCCTGTTGGTCATCTATCTTCTTACAGGCTGGCTCCCCACGCTCATGAAAGACGCCGGCTTATCGATTGAGACAGCGGCTAATGTAACTGCGATGTTCCAGATCGGCGGCACCATCGGTGCGATCATCGTCGGCTGGGCGATGGACAGAGCGCGGCCAGCTTTCGTGATCGGGGCGGCTTACCTGTGCGACGGAGCGTGCATTCTTGCACTATCGCTGCTGAGCGTACTGTCTTCGGCGCTGGCCCTGCTGATATTTTCCGCCGGGTTCTGCATGAGCGGCGCGCCGACCGGTTTGAACGCCTACGCTCCGGGCTGCTACCCCACGGTGGCCCGTGCGACCGGCGTGAGCTGGATGCTCGGCGTCGGGCGCTTCGGCAGCATTCTCGGTTCAGCGGTCGGCGGCGCTCTGCTGGGATTGGGCTGGGGCTTCAGCGCCATCCTTTCGATGCTTGCCGTCCCGGCGGTCTGCGCAGCGGTCGCCATCCTGCTGACGCAGCTTGGGCGCACCGGTGAGGTCAGCAAGGAAGCTGCCGCACATTAAAACCTTCTCACTGCCTTTCTTAGCAGCACGGATCGCGCTTCCTGCGAGCTCCTGAGCGTAGCTTCAACCCACATATCCGAATTCACTTGGCAAGGGCTATTCCAATGATCATCGACTGTCACGGCCACTATACGACGGCACCCAAGGCTCTGGAGGACTGGCGCAACCGCCAGATTGCCGGCATCAACGATCCCTCGTTGCGGCCGCAGGCGTCCGAGCTGAAGATCAGCGACGATGAACTGCGCGACACTATCGAGAACAACCAGCTCCGGCAGATGAGAGAACGGGGCAGCGATCTGACCATCTTCAGTCCGCGCGCAAGCTTCATGGCCCATCACATCGGCGACTTCGCGATCTCCTCAGAATGGGCTGCCATTTGCAACGAACTCTGCTATCGGGTCTCGAAGCTCTTCCCGGACAACTTCATAGGCGCGGCCATGCTGCCGCAGAGCCCGGGCGTCGATCCGAAGACCTGCATTCCTGAACTCGAGAAGTGCGTAAAGGAGTACGGGTTCGTCGGCATCAATCTTAATCCCGATCCATCCGGCGGTCACTGGAAAAGCCCGCCGCTCACCGACCCGTACTGGTACCCGATCTATGAGAAAATGGTGGAATTCGACATACCCGCCATGATCCACGTCTCCACGAGCTGCAACGCCTGCTTCCACACGACGGGAGCGCACTACATCAACGCCGACACGACCGCCGTCATGCAATTGATCGAGGGCGACCTGTTCAAGGACTTCCCGACGCTGCGCTTCGTGATTCCGCATGGCGGCGGCGCAGCACCCTATCATTGGGGCCGTTATCGCGGACTTGCGCAGGTGCTGAAGAAGCCGTTGCTGCGCGAGCATATCCTCAGGAACGTCTACTTCGATACCTGCGTGTATCACCAGCCCGGCATCGATCTGCTGACCAAGGTTATCCCCGTCGAAAACATCCTGTTCGCCAGCGAAATGATCGGCGCCGTGCGCGGCATCGACCCTGAAACCGGCCATAACTACGACGACACCAAGCGCTACATCGAGGCGACGCAGAACCTGAGTTCGGAAGACCGCCACCAGGTCTTCGAAGGCAACGCGCGCCGCGTTTACCCGCGCCTGGACGCTGCCTTGAAGGCACGCGGACGGTAAATCCTGGCACTCACAGAAACACCTGAGGAAACGTTATGCACGAAGAACCGATCATGGACGTGGCCCATCTGGGCCATCTGGAGCTGCTTACCCCCAAGCCGGAAGAAAGCCTGCGCTTCTTCGTCGATGTGCTCGGCATGACCGAGAGCGGCCGACAGGGAGATTCCGTCTATCTGCGCGCCTGGGACGACTACGAGCGCTACTCGCTCAAGCTGACGGGTTCAAACACCTCAGGGCTCGGGCATGCCGCCTTCCGGGCGCGCAGCCCGCAGTCCCTGGAGCGTCGGGTCAAGGCGCTTCAGGGCTCCGGGTACGAGGTCGGTTGGGTCGAGAACGAACTCGGGCACGGCCCGGCCTTTCAGTTCCGCGATCCGGACGGGCACCTCATCGAGCTTTACTACGAGACGGAATGGTACGAGGCGCCGCCGGAATTGCGACCGGCGTTGAAGAACCAGGCGCAGCGCTATCCGGCACGCGGCGTCAACGTGCGCCGGCTCGACCACTTCAACTGCCTGGCGGTCGATGTGCGGGCTAACCGGGAGTTCTTCCAGCAGTACCTGGGCTTCCGCCTGACGGAGCGCATCGAGCTGAACGATGGCACCGAAGCGGGGATGTGGCTGACCTGCACGAATAAGAGCTACGACTTCGCCTACACGCGGGAGGCGCACGGCATCAAGAACCGGTTCCATCACATCACCTACGCCCTCGACAGCCGCGAGGACATCCTGCGGGCAGCGGACGTCTTCCTCGAGAACGGCGTCTTTATCGAAACAGGACCGCACAAGCATGCAGTCCAGCAGACCTTCTTCCTCTACGTCTACGAACCCGGCGGCAACCGGGTGGAGGTGGCGAACGCCGGCGCCCGGCTGGTGCTGGCGCCCGACTGGAAGCCGATCACCTGGACGGAGGAGGAGCGCAAGAAGGGCCAAGCCTGGGGGCTGAAGACGATCGAGAGCTTCCACACCCACGGCACCCCGCCACTGCCAAGCCAGCAGGGCGACGAGATGATGGCCGGCGTGGACGACCTGTCGGAGAAAGGAATCGCATCATGACTTCAAGAGATAAGAACGTTTTCCCGCATGTGATGGAGACTTTGTAATGAGCGTTGTCATCACCGATCCACCCCGCGTTGCCTTGAAGACGGCCGAAGCCTTCGCCCCCTACGGCGTCGCCAC